>DASRVI010000001.1:0-2670 GCA_035655135.1 Acidobacteriota bacterium
CTTGTTTTTCTTTTCTAGCGAGCACCCGTTCTATGAGCAGTACAACCAGGAGAACATCAATAAAAAGAAAGCCAAAGTCCCCAATCATGTATATAAATATATGATGGAGGTCACGAAATATTACATAGTGCAGGGTATAAGTAAGCGCAGATGCTGCAACAAAAATAAGACCGACCTTTAAAGTCCAAGTAAATATTTTTTTCATTTTTGACCTCTCCCTGATTTGTTGAGGTACTCACCTAACTTTTTTCCAGTGCTTTTAACTGAATCAAGCTCTTCTTTATCAGGGATATATTTGATTTTAATTGGCTCAAAAGGAATATCCCACTTAAGCTCTTTAAGGACCTTTTCTATCTCTCCTACAGCTTGGCCTCCCCAACCAAAAGAACCAAATGAAAAACCGATCCTTTTTCTTGGCCTCAATCCTTTGAGATAGGTGAGAAATTCCCCTATTGAAGGAAGCATCCCATTATTTAAAGTGGGTGAGCCAATCAAAATTAAACCAGACCTGAGGACATCAGTGACAACATCCGATATGTGATTTCTTTTGAGATTTCTCATTGTCACTTCAATCCCAGATTCATACAATCCTTTCTCCAGACTTTGGGCCATTTTTTTAGTCGAACCCCACATGGAATCATAAACAATAAGGGCTTTTTTATCTGATTCATAATTGGACCACTTTTGGTACTGCTGGGTGATCTCAGGTATAAAAGATTTCCAAATGAGTCCGTGACTGGGACAAATCATCTCTATGTCAAGCTCAGAAACAGCCTTTAAGGCATTTTTCACCTGGTCCCCATACGGCATGACAATGTTTCCGTAGTATTTAGCTGCCTCCTCCTCAACAATTTCCCAGCCCAACTCGTGGTCATACCTTTCTGAACTCGCTATATGCTGACCAAAAGCATCGTTTGAGAAGAGAAGCTTCTCCTCTGGTAAATAGGTCACCATATTATCAGGCCAGTGAACCATGGGAGTGGTTACAAAATTCAAAGTCCTTTTTCCAATGCTTAGAGAATCTCCGCTCTGGACCACATGAAACTTCCAATCCTTTTTGTAATGTCTGCGTAATCCCTTTTCTCCCTGAGTAGAGGTAATGACTGTGGCGTTAGGGGCCTGTTCCAGTATCTTAGGAATAGAACCAGAATGATCCATTTCAACATGATTGGATAGAATGTAATCTATTTTTTTTGGGTCTATGACCTCCTTGATTCTATCCAGCATTTCATCAAAAAGATAATGTTTGACTGTATCCACAAGCACCACTTTTTTATCTAAAATAAGATAAGCATTATAAGTCGTGCCGCGCTGGGTTAAATACCCGTGAAAATTCCGTAGATCCCAATCAATCCCCCCAACCCAGTAAATACTATCCCTTATTTTGTTCTTTTCCATCTTTTCTCAAGCCAGTTCAAAAGAATCTTTATCAGCTCCACAGACCGGGCAGACCCAGTCATCAGGAAGATCTTCAAAGGCAGTCCCAGGTTTGACTCCGTTATCTGGATCTCCTGAGTTTGGATCATAAACATAACCGCAAACCGTGCACTTATACATATTCATTTTTTTCTCCTTTTTTCTTTTTTTTTAGACAATCCTTGCAGATGCCTATAAAATAACCTTGAATTTCATTGACTTTATGCCCCTCTATATTTTTCTTTTTAAAGCATTCAGAATCAATATCCAGATCAATAATCCTCCCACATCTTTCGCAAAAGAAGTGTTGATGAGGGGAAACAATAACATCAAATCTAACCTCTGAACCTGTTATAAATAAAGGTGCTATGAGTCCTTTTTTCTGAAATATATCCAAGGTGTTGTAAATGGATGTCATTGAAACAGTTGGAATCTCTTTTTTTATGGTTCTATATATTTGTTCTGCATCAGAATGTTTTTGGCCGTTTTCAAGATAATTTAATACTTTCAATCGGATATAGGTAGGTTTAATCTTTTTCTTTTTTAATTTTATTTGTAATTGTTTTAAATCTGTATACATTCTAAACTATATTTTACTCATCATATCTTTTTTGTCAATAAATAAGGTAAGCGGAATACTGTTTTTTTTGATTTTGAGTTCCTGATATGATATAAAATCCCTAAAATTCAGGTTTTTATGCAACACGGCTTTCTGATATTAGAAGACGGGACAAAGTTAAAAGGGGTTTCTTTTGGGGATGAAATTTCTACCTCCGGGGAAGTGGTCTTTAATACAGGTATGGTGGGTTATAATGAATCCTTAACTGATCCCAGCTACAAAGGACAAATCCTTGTTCTGACATATCCTTTAATCGGAAACTATGGAGTCCCTTCTAAAAAAATTGAAAATAACCTCTGTAAAAACTTTGAGTCTCAAAAAATCCATGCTTCTGGCCTTATCGTTTCAGACTATTCATCCCAGTACCACCACTGTCATGCCGCAAAAAGTCTTTCGGCCTGGCTTAAAGAAGAAAACATCCCCGCGCTTTCCGGAGTAGACACCAGAGCCTTAACCAAAATTTTAAGGGAAAGAGGCACTATGCTGGGCAAAATCATCCTCAAAGGAAATATCGATTTCTATGATCCAAATAAAGATGATCTAGTCAAGAAAGTAAGCATTAGCAAACCTGTTGAATACAATAAAGAAGGAAAGATAAAATTGGTTGTTATTGATTGTGGAGTCAAAAACAATAT
>DASRVI010000002.1:0-7979 GCA_035655135.1 Acidobacteriota bacterium
AAGAAATGAGTTGGGATTCCAAAAGCAAAACATTAAGCGGTCTTTCAGAAATAATAGCAGGTTCTCCCTATTCTGTCTTTATTCACATACCTAAAGGAATGTCTGTTTCCGAGATCAATTCCAATTCCGAAGTGATGTTTAAAAAAGCGATGGGCTCTATTCTTGAAATCAGATTTTCAGGAGAAATTGAGAATGAACAAGAAAACAATCTGGAATGGACTGTCGAATTTGAATGAAAAGGGTTCTATTCTATGTAAGACTATTATTCTCCCCCTCATTTTATTTTTAGGGTTAGCCTATCCGCTTCATCCTGAACTAAAAACAGATAAAACCATCTATGATTTTCATACCATTAAAGAAGGAGTGAATGTACCGGTTTGGTTTACCTTGACTAATTCTGGACCACACCAGGTTAAAATCAAAGAGATAAGAACCTTTGCTTCCTGTGTTCAATCAAGACCTGTCACTGATAAGGTTTTAAAGCCTGGAGAAAGCCTTAGATTGGATTTCGTTTTTGAAAGTTTGGGTTATGGAGGGGCCATCATCAACAAGCCCATTGAAATCCATTATAATGACCCAAAAAAAAGTACTCTGAAATTATATGTCAAAGGTAAAATAACACCTCTGGAAGAATTTCAAGCTCCCATCGGAGAGGTGACTTATAATTACCTGGTGCTTGTAGATATTCGTTCTCCAGAAGCATTTGAAAAAGAACATGTTTTAGGCTCAATTAATGTGCCTCAGACAAAATTAAATTCTTGGGCAGAAAAGATAAAAGAAAATTTACCTAAACAAGTCATAATATATCTTTATTCTGAAGAAGGAACTAAAAGTGATGAAGCAGTCAAAGAATTGAGGAAAAGAGGTTACAAACAGTATGTGAGCCTCGTTGGGGGAATCAAAGAGTGGAAACGTAGGCATAAAGGCCAGTGGATTGTAACCGGGAAGGTCTAGCCACATCAAGAATGCCTCACCAAAAAATTTTATGTGTGATTTTTTTGTGGATTGTTTTTGTCTCTATGGCAGTTCCCTATGCCCATTCACAGGAGCTTATTTTTTTCTACGAACAAACCTGTCCTAAGTGCGCTGCAATCAATGATTTTTTAGAGAAAAGAATCCAGGAAAATTATCCCATCCAGATAAAAAAATTGGATATACACCAATCATCTAATGCCCAATTAATGATTAGACTGGCTGAAGTTTATCAAGCTGAAGATATACTCAAAAGAGGATCTCCGGCTGTTTTTGTCAATGATCTGGCTGTTCATGGAAGTGACAGATTGGTCATGAGAAAAATAGAACAGGCTGTGCGCAAAGCGGTGAGAGAAAAAGCCACTTCTCCTTTATCCCGTTTAGATCAAGCTGATTCAGCAATCAAATTATCAAAGAGGATCACCTTGCCCGTGGTGATTGGTTCCGCGGCTGTTGATTCTATAAATCCATGCGCTTGTGCGGTTCTTGTTCTTCTTCTCGGAACCATATTATTGGCATCAAAAAGAAACATGAAGCGGGTGATGAGATCAGGGTTTGCCTTTACAGCAGCCTGTTTTATATCTTATTTACTCATGGGTTTAGGCCTATTTACTGCCGTCAGACTGATCGGTATTCAGCATTATCTCTATGTTTTTGTAGCTGTAGTGGCGATCTTATTGGGAATATGGAACATCAGAGACGGACTAGGCCGGATCAAAAAAATCCATACAGGCCTTCCTTCTTTTTTACAGAATCAAGTGAAAAAATCTATTTCAAAAATCACTTCAGTAAGCGGAGCATTTATCATTGGATTACTGGTCAGTATTTTTTTGCTTCCCTGTACTTCAGGTCCTTATGTGGTCATCATTGGAATGCTCAGCAGTACATCCACTCGATTTCAGGCTCTGGTTTATCTCCTCATATATAATTTCATTTTCATCATTCCTTTTATAGCCATTATTTTAGCTGTTGGTTTGGGTCTGACCACCACCGCCAGAGTGGAAAAATGGAGAGAGAAAAACCTTTCTAAATTCCAAGTCATAACAGGAATAGTCATGATAATTATCGGATTCATTTTAACCGGGCTCTTAATATGGGACAAAATTTAAAATAGATTGACTTTTTCATTCCCTATGAAAAGTGATATATTATTCCAGAGTTCATCATGAGGTTGAATGCTTTGTTTAGGATAGTTCACATAAATTTCATTATGAATAAGATGGCGAATCAAAGGTTGATATCTTGTCTTCTTTTTATATCTTTGGTTTTGAGCGTCCAGGCTTTTCCTCACCAGAGACCTAAAATCGGCCTTGTTCTTGATGGAGGTGGTGCCTTAGGACTGGCTCATATAGGAACCCTGAAAATGTTTGATGAGCATCAAATTCCCGTGGATTATGTGGTAGGAACCAGCATAGGAGGCATTGTGGCTGCTTTATATTCTATGGGCTACACTGGCAAAGAAATACAGGAAATGGCCCAAAAAATGGATTGGAAATATTATTTTTCTGACGCTCCGGAAAGGTCCCTCCAGCCTTTCTTCCAAAAAAGACTGAGCGGAAAGTATCAATTTGATTTACAGGCAGAGAGTGTTATTCCTTCTCCACCCAGCGGTCTTATTTTTGGGCAAAAAATAACCCTTTTTTTCACATCCCTGACAATTCCTTACGAAGGTTTAAATAACTTTGACCAGCTTCCCATTCCTTTTCGATGTGTGGCTGTTGATCTGATATCGGGAAAAGAGGTGATCCTCAAAAAAGGATCCTTATCTATGGCGATGAGGTCCACTATGTCCATCCCCACTGTTTTCAGTCCGGTTGAGTGGAATGATTATCTGCTTATTGACGGAGGACTTTTAAACAATCTACCGGTGGATGTAGCCAGAGAAATGGGAGCTGACATTGTGATCGCTGTGGATTTAAAAAAACCACTCTTAAAACGCGAAGAGCTTGAATCAGCTTTTAATATTTTACGGCAAAGCATAAAAATTGTTGAACTCGATCATTCTTCTCCCAACGCTGCCCAGGCCGATTTTGTGATAAGTCCGGATCTAAGAGCCTACACCATGTTTGACTTCTTTTTTAAAGATAAATTAAAAGGAATCATCAAAGCCGGAGATAAGGCTGCTGAAAAGAGCTGGCCAGTGCTAAAAGACATGCTTGAAAAACAGAACGTTTTAAAAAAGGATTATTTGAACCACAAACAAACATCCATTGATGATCCTTTGATCCACAGCATCCATATAAAAGGATTAAAGACAATTCCTTATAGAGAAATTCAAAAAAGACTCGAAATTCAAAAAGGAAAACCTTTTAATTCTGCCTTATTGGAAAAAAAATTACCTGAAGTTAAACACCATTTAAGACTGCAAAGCCTCCGCTATGAAGTCATCCCTGTTTCTTCTACAGAAATTAAAATTGTTTTTACTGTTGAAGAATCTGATAGTCCAATGATAAAACAGGTTTCCATTATCGGAAATGCAAAACTTCCCACTCCTTTCATTAAGGGATTACTTGGGCTTAAAAAAGACACTCGTTTTGATGAGCTAAAGATAGTGGATAACATAATGAAGATTTACAGCCTGAGATATTTCAAAAACATACGGTATGAAATAGTCCCATTATCAAAAAATGAAATTGAACTTAAACTTTTGGTGAAAGAATCCAAACAGAATTCTTATCACTTGGGATTACGTTATGATGACAGACATAAAATCGTAGGCGTCGCTGCTTTTAATGCCAATAATGTTCTTTTTCCCGGCCTTCGGTTTGAGAATGAATTTCAATTTATTGGAATAAGCAGATTTCATTCTTTATTATATTATCCTACCCGTAGTTTTGATGTGCCTGTGTATCCGTTTTTAAATTTAAGATATAAAGACATCCCTACTCACATATTCGACGGAAAAGGAAATATTCTCTTTAACTACAGGGATCGAAGCTTAGATTTTGGTTTTGGAGTGGGATTTCTTTTTTCAAATATTATTAATTCCGAGATAGGAGTTTATCAAGAATTTATGACTCTAAAGACCGATGCACATGAATCCGTACAAATTTATTTTCCTGATAACAAAGCTTCTCTCCGAAAAATCTTAGCTTCTTTTACTCTTGATACCTTAGATAATGTTCTGCTTCCCTCCAAAGGGGTGTATTTAAAAACTGTTTATGAAGGAGGTTTTAAAAAGCTTGGCTCAGACCTTAAATACCAACTTTTAAGTTTATCCACTGATATTTATAACACTTATCAACATCATACCTTTCGTTTTTTTGGATTCTTTGGCTTCAGTTCCAATTCCCTCCCGTTATACAAATATTTCAATAATGGTTACCCTTTTTCATTCATCGGAATGGAGTATGACCAAGTTTTAGCAAACAGAATAAAGATATTAAGAATTGACTACAGATATAAATTCAATGACATCGTTCATCTTAAACTCATGTCCAATATTGCTTTTGATATAGAAAAACGATTTCCGGAAACAATCTATTCACCTGAGATTCTATGGGGAACTGGAGCTGGAATCACGCTCTACTCCTCCAAGGGAACCGCAGAGATTATTTATGGCATAGGAAGTCAAAGCTTTGAATTTCCAAAAAAAGCCCAAAACGTTTTGTATCTGACCTTCGGGACCAAGTTCTGATTTTATTTATCTTTTTCTTGATCTGATTTTGGGTTTCTTCGACCTGCATCGAGATGGTCGTAATTCATAGCCGCATTAAAAATAAGGCTGAAACTTCCTAGGGTTTCATAAAATCTCCCCACAGATGTACAGTTATCTCATTATTTTTTTAATTCAAAATATGTTTTTTTAAAGTCGGCTACAGATTTTTTTAATAACTCCACACTTGGGAGGTCTAAACTCTGTTTGGTCTTCATAGCGTAAACGAGTATCTTATGACATAAGGAAAGTTGATCATAGTATGACTTCTGTGCTTCAGGTTCCATATCATCACTCCATTTGATCCGCTGAGTTAAAAAGTATTGACTGATAGTGTGCTGGATCTCTTCTGCATGCTTTTCTTTGTTGTTTATCCATCTTACTAATTGATTGTAATTGGCTGGATCAGAGGCTTCTGACAATTTATAGGCTTTCCAATTGTGGGCAGATAAATGTTTTATCTCGTGAATGGATTTTTCAATAGTCTGGATGTGTTCCATTATGATTTCAAATCTCATTTCATCATTGTAAATTCCGCATGGAATCTCACAGTGAAAGAAACCATAGGCCCTTAAACCAAACAAAATCACCAAACTCACTAAAAGAAAACTTGATTTTTTCATTTTGTCCTCCTTTTTTTAATTTCATAATCATGAATGGTTTCAATAGTTAAATTTTTATTCATCAATAAAGATTGTTATTTCTCACATATTTTTGCTCATTCCCTTAAGTTTTGATATCATAAAAATACCGTAAATTTATAGAATTTTAAAGGAAATTTAAAATGAATATTTTCGAATATGCCATGAAATTGGAAAAAGATGGAGAAAATTATTACCGGGAATTAGCTGAAAAAGTCGAAAATCCCGGGATTAAAAACATACTGACCATGCTGGCTGATGATGAGGTGAAGCACTACAACATATTCAAGAATATGTCTGAAAAAACAGAGCCATCCATGCAGGAGACAGATGTTTTAAAAAAAAGCCGTAATATTTTTACGGACATGCAGGGTAAAGAAATCGATTCTGGAATTGGACAAAAAGAGATGTACAGAAAAGCTCAGGACCTAGAAAAGAAAACTCAGGATTTCTATGAAAAAAAGGCTTCTGAAGTTCATGATGCCGCCCAAAAAGAATTGTTTCTAAAGATAGCGGATGAAGAAAAGCGCCATTATTTTTTGCTTGAAAACATCATTAATTTTGTTTCAAGACCCGAAACATGGCTGGAAGATGCTGAATTCAATCATTTAGAAGATTACTAAAAAGGAATTAAATAATCAGGCCGCTATTTTTTGGTTTTCACCTTAAAAAAAAGCCAATTTTTGTCATCCGGATTTTTTCTTTTCAACTTGATTAAGCCGTATTCCCCCTGAAGCTTTTCCCCGGCAATCTTTATTATTCTCTTGTGATCATCTTTTTCAACAAGCTTATAAGTTCCTTTATCCCAGACCTCCACCTTGCCTGCCCCATACTGTCCTTCTGGAATGGTTCCTTCAAAGTCCTCATAACCCAAGGGATGGTCTTCGGTCTGGACAGCTAACCTTTTGATTCCTTGTTTTAATGGAGGCTTCTTGGGAACAGCCCAGCTTTTCAGCACATTGTCTTCTTCCAGTCGAAGGTCATAATGAAGATGGGAGGCGTCATGGCACTGAATGACATACACAAGTTCTTTCTTTTTTTTTCGGCTTAAAGTCTTTTCTGGTTCCTTGGTTTTAGTAAAGTCTCTTTTCTTTTTATATTCTTTTAAATTCATATTTATTCGACTTATCCTTAATTATTAACAAGTCAATGAAGATAGTTTTTTTATGAATAGTTCCAATTATTTATACCACCTGAAAAAAGGTTGCTCAATATAAAAAAATCCATGACTTTGATTTAAAAAATAATGATAGTATAATTTAGTCCCTATTATTAAGATATAAAGGTTTTTCACAATGTTTATAACATATTTAAAGGGAGATAAAAATGGCAGACATAACAACTTCTTATATGGGTTTGAAAATTAAAAATCCCATCATTGCGGCCAGCAGTGGATTGACGGATTCTTTATCTGGGATTCTTAAGTGTGAAGCAGCTGGAGTGGGAGCCGTGGTTTTGAAATCTGTATTTGAAGAACAGCTTATATCAGAAGAAGATGTTTATGAAAAATATTTTAATATATATCCAGAAGCGGTTGATTACTTACGTGAGGGAGGGCTTTTAGAGTATGCCCCTCAAAAAATATACCAGATGATTGAAAAAGCAAAACAAAAAACAGATATTCCTTTAATAGCCAGCATAAACTGCCGTTCTCCGAAACTATGGCCTACCTTTGCTAAACAGTTCCAAGAGGCTGGAGCCGATGCCATAGAACTCAATATATATACCCTACCTCTGGAGCTTGAAAAGCCGGGTTCTGAATACGAAACCAAGCATGTGGAAATATTAAAGAGCATAAAGGATGTGGTGTCCATTCCTGTGTCTGTAAAATTAGACCAGCAAATAACTTCTATTCCTCATTTATCACATAGACTCGATGAATCAGGTTGTGATGGGCTGGTATTTTTTAATTGGTTCCTAGAACCTGATATTGATTTGGAAAAATTAACCACCAGTAACATAAAGGGCAAAGGAAACTTCCATCGAACTTTGAGATGGGTCGCTCTTGTTGCAGATCGAATTAACTGTGACATATCTTCTTCAGGAGGCGTTAAAACCGGAAGTGATGTGATCAAACTCATATTAGCGGGTGCTTCCGCTGTCCAGGTTTGTTCTGTTTTTTATGAGAAAGGCTTGGATGAAGTTGAAAACCTACTGAACGAACTTACTTCCTGGATGGAAAAGAATCAATATGAATCGATTCAAGATTTTAGAGGAGAAATGAGTTTTAAAAATCAGAAATTAAGTTTTAAGAATATGGGAAAAGCCAAGTCATATTTTCGGGCCCAATATTTAAAAACTTACCAAAAATGACGGATCATTAATAATGACAAAATCAAGATCATCATCCCGACCCGGACAAGAAAAATATTATAAAAATCTGACTCGGCGAAATACTTTCCTCACTCTTGTCATTTTTGTCACTCCTTTTTTGCTCATGTTTTTTATTTTAAATCATGAGATTTCACCATTAATAAAAAACCAGATTTATAATCATTTGTCTGAATCCGTGGACGAAAACATAAAAACAATAAATACCTTTCTTGTTGATAGAAAAGCAGATCTCAAATCTTACTCCAAGCTTAATATTGAGGATGCCGAACAATCTGTTCAATATTCAGATTTTTTAAATTCTTTGATTATGCAGAAAAGATGGTATGACTTTCTCATCATTGCAGACCTGGACGGGGATGTCATTCTATCCGTAAATA
>DASRVI010000003.1:0-4421 GCA_035655135.1 Acidobacteriota bacterium
GACATGACTTTAGAGCTTTATAAAGACAAAGCTCCTTCCACAGTGGATAATTTCTTGTCTTATGTGGATGAAAAATTCTATGATGGAACTATTTTTCATAGAGTGATCAAAGGGTTTATGATCCAGGGCGGGGGCCTCAACCCTGATTTTGTAGAGAAAGAAGCTAAAGCCCCCATTAATAATGAAGCCGATAATGGATTGAAGAACAAAAAATACACCATTGCCATGGCCAGAACTTCTGACCCTCACAGCGCCACCTGCCAGTTCTTCATCAACCATGCGGACAATGCCTTTTTAGATTACACAGCCAAAACAGTAGACGGCTGGGGATACTGCGTTTTCGGAAAAGTCATTGAAGGCACAGACACTGTGGAAGCCATTGCCAACACTCCCACCACCACAGCTCATGGAATGCGCGATGTTCCTACTGAAACCATTAAGATTATCTCTATAAGGAGAAAATGAAATCAGATTTAGTTGATTGGGCCTTTTCTTTCTTCCATTTATTTCTTCTTTTAGGTGTCTTTATCTATGCTTTCATTTCCCTGTTCATGGGAAACACCCTCAGATTTGGAATCATTATGGTCTGTCTTGGAGTTTATTATTTCTTGGTTCTCCACAAAAACTTGGTGAAAGAAATCAAGCGGACTAAGAAAAAAGGAGGAACTGATGAAATTCAGGAATAATATCATTTTTATTCTGGCTGCATCGGTTTTGTTTTCCTGTATGTTCGCCCAGGAAACAGACAAAAACATATCCAAAGGTCTTGAATTTATCAATCCTGAGGATGCCTATGAATATGTTAAAATCATGGCTTTTCCAAAATATGAAGGCCGCCACACCGGACATCCTGGATACAAAGCTGCGGCGAAATGGGCTGCAGAAAAATTTAAAAGCTGGGGACTCAAGCCTATTCTTGATGACAGTTATCTTCAGCCTTTTGAATCCCCTTATACTGTAGTGGAAAGCGCTGAGATGACTCTTTTTAAAACCAGCGAAAAAGAGGGAATCAAGCTGGAGAAGGAAAAAGATTTTCTCCCTCTTCTTGCCAGTGACACCGGGGACAACAAAGCCGGAGTGGTTTTTGCCGGATGGGGCATCTCAGCTCCTGAACTGGGCTACGATGATTATGCGGGTCTGGATGTAAACGGAAAATTTGTGCTCTGCTTTATAGGCACCCCAAATCCCAATGATAAACGCTTCCAAAAACATGATGAACACCGCCACCGGATGAAAACCGCCAAAGACAAAGGCGCTCTGGGAATCTTCTATATCTATCCCGAACCCATAGCCAATCCCAATATGGACTGGATCAAAGACTTCACTCCTGCTGTGATCAGTGAAAAAGTCGCTGATATGATGGTTGAAGAGAAAGAAATTCATTCCACAGATCTTAAAAAGGACCTCTTGACCTATAAAAAACCTCTCTCTTTCCCTCTTTCTTCAGAGATCCTTTATAAAGTCTCTTCCCGTCATTTTCCAGATGGAATGGGCTACAATATCGCGGGGTATGTGGAGGGATCAGATCCGGAGCTGAAAAAGCACTGCCTAATCTTTGGAGGGCATTTTGACCACTGCGGAAAACACATGGGACTTTTATTTGCCGGAGCCGATGACAATGCCAGCGGCAGCGCTGTGGTGATGGAGATAGCCGAAGCTTTCTCTAACCTGGAAGCCAAACCAAAACGGTCGGTGTTGTTTGTGCTTTTCGGAGCCGAAGAAAAAGGACTGCAGGGCTCACATTTTTTTGCAGAGCACATCCCCTCTGCTTTTGAAAAAGTGGACGGCATGTTCAATTTTGACATGGTAGGAGAAGGAGACGGCACCTCTTGTTCCATGACCCCGGAGCCCAAAGAACTCCATCAAATCATGGAACAAGCTGATGAATCCGTAAATATATTAAGGCGGACCCGTTTTTTTAGAGGAGTTGGAGTTAGAGGTTCTGACTATGTTCCCTTTTATAAAAAAGGCATCCCCTGTGCTTCTTTTGCCTCCAACGGACCCCATATTGATTATCACGGCACCGGAGATACGATTTACCGGATCAATCCGGATATCATGGCCGACATCGCCAAACTGGCCTTTATTGCCGGATACCACTGGGCCAACCGCTGACGAATGGAGCACAAGCCACACCACTAAAGCCCCAAAAAATTCAGGTGTGGCTGAAGCGACCTTGAAGATTTAGCCTTCTGATGAATTTTTCGAGGGTATCCAGCGGAGCTGGGCGCCGAGTATGTCTGACCCACGAACGGGGGGAGTTACGCAGGCGCTAAGAAAAATGAAGAAGAATGGCGTTAAAAATCTGAACGGAGCACAAGCCACACCTGAATTTTATTCCCCACGCTTGAATAAGCGATAAGTGGGATAAGCGAATTCAACATCGGGCTCTTGATTGAACTTTTGCAGGATAATTTGACATATTTTATCCTGGCTTGACCTTCTCTTTCTGGCATCCGTCATATAACGGAGGGTGAGCTCCACTCCAAAATCCACAATATTGGCCCATACTACAGGAGTCAGCTTCTCATAATAGATCAAATACTTTTTGGCCATATGAGATATTCTCTCTCTCACTGATTCACCATGGTCAAGTTCATCTTTAATGGCGGTATCCTGGATGATTTTTTTGGCTTTTTCCCAATCACTTTCAAAAGTGACGATTATTTTGATCTCGTTCCATATGTACTCAAATCCCCGGGTGTAATTAAAGATATCTTCGGTAAATATCTTGCCGTTAGGACAGTGGACCAGTCGTCCTGTGCTCTGGTCAGAACCAACCCAGTTGCCGATTTCGAGAAGAGAAGTGTAAAAAAGCCGGATATCAATCACATCCCCCTTCATATCTCCTATTTGAACCCGGTCTCCGGTATCATAGGGCCTTCTGATAAGAAGCAGCAACCAACCAGCAATCGAGGTGATAGGCTGGTGCAGAGCCAAGGTCAAGCCTGCTCCTCCGATCCCTATCAGCGTGGCGATGGATGTCTGCTCCTTCAGCCAAATCAAAATAATGTTGATGATAGCCAGAGCAGATACAATGTACACTACGGCCTTTCGAGCGGTGTACCGCTTTTTTAAATCAACAACCGTTTTATTGATAATCCGGTTGATCAGAAGTGAAATGACATAAGCTACCAAGATGGTCAGAATTGAAAACAGTAACTTTTGGATATTTGGCGATTGGAGATATTCAATCATTTTTCTGTTTTCCTTATACCACACCTAACCTGACCTATTCACAAAAAAATGGCGATGTTTTTATCACTCATTTATTTTCTGCGATAAACAAGTTTTTTTCAAGAACAATGATTTGAACATTTTTTTTGTTTGTATTTTTATTTTAATCGCCATTTTTTTACCATTGAGGCAAGCCGATCTGAAATTCAGATATGGCTTGCGCTCCGTTCGTCATCCAGACTGTGTCACAAATTTAACACAGTCTTCTTTTGAGAGCCGTTTTATTCAGATCCACGCTTGAAAATCCTCTATAGACAATAAATATCCTTTATAACCGGTTTTTTTTATGCTTTCTCAGCTAAAATGACAAGAATAAACGTCTCTTCCAGTCAGGAAACGGCACATATTTCCATTATCCTTTTCACTCCCAAGATATTTATCATCCGGGTTATATTAAAACAGCTAGACAGCAGACTCATCTCCGCCTTTACCCCCTCAAGGCCTCGAAGCAGAAACGCATCCAGCTTTAAATTGCGCTTGATATGGCCAAACGGCAGTTCGGCCCTTTGCTTCCTCAGCTTGTATATGGCCTGGGATTCCGGCTCCAAGTACTGCGCTTCAAGCTTTTCTCTGGTCTCTTCATTGCTGAGCCGGGCGATTTTCCGGCCTCTTTTGGATTGGGTGCATTTTCCATAATGCCGGCAGTTCAGACAGATCGATTTATCCTTTATCTGGTAACTTTTATGCTTTTTGCGTATATCAAAATGACTGTATTTTAATTCATATCCTTCCGGGCATATGTAGCAGTTTCTCTCCGGATCATAGCGAAACTCTTCTTTGGAAAAAGATCTGGGCTCTTTCTCAGAGGCCTGTCTCTGGGAAGGCACAACTACTTTGATGTTTTGCTTATCGATTTGCTCCAACTTGTTGGTATCCGCGTATCCGGAATCAGCACACGCAGCTTTGCATTTTTTTCCCATTGTCTCATTCGCCTGGTTAATCTGTTCGTCAAACTGATTCAGATCATTATTCTCATTGACTACATCGCTGTTGACGATCAGGCCCTCCTCCCCGTCCACCACCAGCTGCCCGTTGTATCCTGCGTGAACCCCGTGAACGCTTCTCACTCGAGTGCATTCAGGATCCGTTATGTTTTTCGATTTCTTCCCTTCCTCCTCCAGTTCCTCAGCCATTTTCTTCACCTTCTCCTTCAGCTTCTCCTGATCCTTAAGTTCTTCCTCCAT
>DASRVI010000004.1:0-2103 GCA_035655135.1 Acidobacteriota bacterium
AATAATACATTCAAATTAACATTAAAGCAAAAAAATTAATAAGAAATTTTTAACATTTGAGTTATTTAGTTTATTTGTTATATTGTACACATTGGCCTTTTTCGTGAATAGTCCATGTTAAATGGAGCTGCAGAAGAGAGCCTTAAAAACCAGTGATCAAACTAAGAATCATAAAACAGCTTTCACATATCTCCTTTTTATATTCTTCCTTGCTGCTTTTTGTTTTTTTGCTGTTAGGCATTCCCAGTCAAATTTTTTCAAAACCAGATTCCATCAACACAATCGATCAAAAATCCCCAAAATATAAAAGAATCATCAGCGCGGCTCCCAGTGTGACTGAAATCGTATTTTCTCTGGGTTTGGGGGATAGGGTGGTGGGAGTCAGTCACTTCACTGTGTATCCGGAAGCCGCACAAAAAAAACAGAGTATCGGGGGCCTTATCAATCCCAACAAAGAGCGAATCACCGCCTTAAAACCGGACTTAGTGATAACACAGGGAGAGCATGAAAGCCTGGCTGAACTATGCCAAAACCAGGATATAAAATTTATGTCTTTAAAAATAGAAAAAATCAAAGACATTTATAAAGCCATAGATGAACTCGGCTGCATTTTAGACGCTGAAAAAGAGGCACAAACCCTCAGTCAAAAAATTGAAACAGAGCTGTTGGCTCTTAAATCCAAAACTGAATCTCTGCCTAAAAAAAAGGTTTTTTTATGTCTCAGTCATACACCTGGCGACTTGACCGGACTGATGACCACAGGAAAAGAAACCTTTCTCAATGAGATCATTGAAATGGCAGGCGGTATCAACATCTTTTCTGATGTAAAGAAACGTTATCCGCGGATTTCCAAGGAATCACTCATCATGCGCCAGCCTGATATCATTATTGAAATTTATGCCAAAGGATTGAATTTAAACCAGCAGCAGCTTCTGCGTAAAGATTGGGAACGTCTTTCAGTTCTTCCTGCAGTCAAAAACAGTCGCATTTGTTTTCTTACTGATGATTATCTTTTGATCCCAGGAGTTAGAGTGAGCATGATTGTTAAAAAATTTATCAGAACCATCCATCCAGAGGTCCCCTTCGAACATGATTGAACTCAAGAACATCATCCATCAATTTCCTGACTCTCATTGGAAGCTTGATATTCCTCATTTTTCTATTTATGCTTCAGAAATTTTGGGAATCATAGGGCCCAATGGTTCTGGAAAGAGCACTCTGCTTCGAATCGCAGCCGGAATTCTAAATCCTTTAAACGGAACCGTTCATTTATCGGGAAATGACATAAAAAAAATCAAACGCAAAGAAATTGCTAAAAAAATAGGGTTTCTGCCCCAAGAAACTGGCAGTGAGTATGACTTCACCGTTAAAGAACTGGTTCAGATGGGGAGATATTCTCATACAGGAACATTTGGGACTCTTAGCCTCTTGGACTTTGAAATCATCAGAGGATCTCTCAAATCCACAGATATGGAAAAAATGTCGGAAAGAAGGCTTTCCCAGCTTTCGGGAGGAGAGAAAAAAAGGGCTTTTCTTGCCTCAGTGCTAGCCCAAAGTCCTGATTTGCTTTTATTGGATGAGCCCACCAGCTCTTTGGATATTCACAGGCAAGTCCAGTTTTTTCACCTGCTTTTAGGACTGGTCAAAAAGGGAATGGGCGTGGTGGTAGTGACTCATGATGTCAACTTTGCTTCCTTATTCTGTCAAAAGCTTGTTTTCCTCTCAGATGGAAAAATGATCTCAAGTGGAAAACCAGGGGCAGTGATATCAAGAGAAATCATTAATGAAGTCTATGGTGAAGATGTGATTTTAGGCAGTCATCCTGAAACCAATGATCCTTATCTATTACCCAGACTGGTCATTAAAAAAATAAAATGAATAAGAGAGCTTTCTTTATTTATGCCCTGCTGTTTTGTGCCGTAGCTGTGATTTCTCCATGGATAGGACCTGAATCCATAACTCCCTCTGAGGTTTTCAGCACCGATTCTGCAAAAATAACTCCTGCCCAAGAGATTTTCCTGTTTCAAAGAATCCCTAGAGTGCTGCTGGCTTTGATCGCAGGAGGAACTCTGGCCCTGACCGGTGCGGTTTTTCAGGTTCTAT
>DASRVI010000005.1:0-4606 GCA_035655135.1 Acidobacteriota bacterium
ATTGTTTTTATAACCCACAACTCCAGCTGAATCAATCAGACGGTTGTTGAGCTGAAGGATTGTAGATAAGCTGTGATAGCCCAACATGTCACTAAAAAATAAAGAAACCCCTCCCCCTGTATAAAGACCAAATCTATCAGCGCCTATAGCGATACTGGGTTGACTGATAAAATCAAGCTCTAATTCAGGCTTATAATCAGTGATTTTATAATCAGCTTTCTCTGGAAGCCCGAAAAAAGGATTCTGAATAAGGTTTATGATTTCTCCTTCAGGTTTTTTTCTTGGAGGAAGAAGTGAAGGTTTTAGATTTCCAAAATCTATTTTTCTTTTTTCAGGTCTGAGGCTCCCAATATTCTCATAATATATACTGTAAGCGCCGTTATTATACATGCAATAAGCAATGATCGAATTCTTCTGGGCCACAGAGAAAGCAGGACTGGTAGCAGTAATGCCTGTCACCCCAGTATAAACATTTGTTATTTCAGTTGTCTTTTTGGATTCGAGATCCATCAGGTAAATATTACTAATGCCATTCTGATCTGAGAGAAAATAAAGCTTTTTTGAATCTGCTGACCACTGAGGATTTATATTCTTAGCTCCTTCAAAACCAGTAACCCTGGAAATCACTCCTGTAATAGGATCTATGAGAGCCAATTCAAGGTTTCCTATATTTAAAACTGATAAATCTGTAGAGAATCTCTCTGTAGCAAAAGCAATAGACTTTCCATCTGGTGACCAAGCTGGATGCAGATCTCCATAGGGATCTTTGGTTAATCTCCTTAAGCTTCTTTTTTTAAGGTCATATATATATATATCTGAAGTGCCCCCTTTTTGGGCAGAAAAAGCGATCCATCTTCCATCTGGAGACCAAGTGGGTCCTAATATTTCATCCAATTCTTCAAATATGATTTCTCGTTCTCTCTTTCCTGTTTCAGCATCAATGATACTTATGATTGGTTTGCCCTTGCTTATGGCACCAAGGGCAAAATATTTACCTTGTGAATCCCAGCTTCCAGCGGATTTAATAAAATGAATACTCTCAAAATGTGGATTTAAGGCAGTACTGGTGAGTTTCCTTATTGTTTTCCCTGTCTTGACATCTGCCATGTATAATTCAATTGAAAATAAATTTTTACTAGAAAAGTACACCACTTTGCTTCCATCCGGACTTATAGAAGGAGTCACATTCAGCCTAATATCTTCACTGCCCTCTATAACAGGATAATCGGATTTGAAAGAAACCTGGGTTTTATTTAAAAGTGGGTTGTAAGATTCATTAAGTGCCCTATGCCAATCTTTGGACAAAGTTTCTATATCGATTTTCAGTGAACTTTCAATGGCTGACTTATAGTCTCCGGTCCGTGCTGCGGTCCTTATTATACTGGACACAGCTCTATCTCCCCATTTTCCTGTGATATAAGCCCACAAGGACTGTCCATATCTGTAAGGAAAAAATCTTGGATTCCTGAGCTTTTTTATTGAAGGAAGTTCTCCCTTTTTAACAGCATCTCTCATCCACATAGAGGTGTTGGCATCCATAGGTCCAATAGAAAGATATTCAGCCATGCCTTCTATCAGCCATAAGGGAAGTTTAAGCAATGGAGATGCCATTCTGGCATAAGAAGAATTTCCTATAGATGTGATGTCAAACTGAAAAGCGTGGACAAGTTCATGTCCGATCACATGATCTGTTGCTGATAGTGTAGCTCCAAAAGGAAGCACGATTCTCCTTTTTAAAATTTCTGTAACTCCTCCTGTCCCTTCTCCTATATTTCCTGAAATGGCTGTGGTCTGCTGAAAATGAGTTGAACTGGCGTATAGAATGAGGGGCTGTTTTCCTTCAAGGTCATGGCGGAGAAGACGTGAATATCTCGAATACCACCGCTCAGCCATTCTTGCGGCCTTAACAGCTGCATCCTTCATTTCAGGATAAAAATATATATCAAAATGCTCTGTCTCCATCACCTTATAATCAAATTTTTCATATTGGACTTTATTCCGACCATAATATTGAGCATTTAAAAAGATTGAGTGAAAAAAGAAAACAGAGCTAAAAAATAAAAACAAAAATATTTTAAGAGAAAAACGGTTCTTCATTCCTTATCCAAGTTATCGACTGTATTTTCCCATCAAATCCTCTTTAGCAAGGATATGTCCTTCCATAGCAATCAACAGATAAGATTTTGTCGCTCCTGGAGCTAAATCAATCACTGTGTCAAGGGCATAAATCTTAAAAAAGTACCGATGGGTTCCCCCCGGAGGGCAGGGACCCCCATAACCAATTTTCTTAAAATCATTCATCCCTTGAATCCCCCCATTTTCTATCTTTCTCTCGGGAATGATGTTTTCCTTTAGTTCTCTTAAGTCCGGTGGAAGATTATAAACGACCCAGTGCACCCAAGTTCCTGTAGGCGCATCCGGATCATCAAAAATAAGAGCAATGCTTTTTGTTTCCTCAGGAACTGATTTCCAAGAAAGGGGTGGAGATATGTCGTCTCCATCACATGTGTATTTCTCAGGAATCATCCCCCCGTTATCAAAAGCCTTACTTTTTAGTTCAATATCCATTTAATACCTCCTCTATTTCTGAATGTAGCAGCAGCCTGTGATAATGTCAATTCAAGGAGGCTTATTAAGCAGACAGAATCTTTTGAATATAAAGTTGGATTCTTTACAGAATCCAGATAAAAAAGATTTGAAATTTAAAGCTGATTGTTATCTTCTCTGCATATCCTGCATAGAAAATTTATCTTTTTTTTCATAATCAGAGGGGGGATCAAACGTTCCTGCTGGAGCATTCTTTTTTGTGATCTCAACCACCTCAGTAGTGGACTTAACCTCTGTTCCCATCATATTCATGGTGGACTCTGTTTTAATTTGGAATCCTTTTATCTTCATAAACTCTTGGGCAGACTCTTCCCCAAAAAACATAGTGCTTTGAATTAATTTTGGAAGCATATCTTCAGAATACTGTTTCCAATCAAAAGGAACATCGGTGCTTGCCCAAATTTTTTGTTTAGTGGTCATCATCATTATATTCATCTCCACATCATAACCTGTACACTTCCAATCTTTGATTTTTTCAGTCTCGCCGGTAGGGTTGACCTTTACTGTGATGCTGCTCATCATCTGAGAAAACTGAGGGGGAAAATACTGACTTATATCCAGAGGCAAGTCCATTTCAACAAAAGTTTTGTTTTGATGGTTTATCATATACATCTTGTTATCATTAAGGTTGATTATGACTGACTGGTCTGTTCCATGAGTAGCCATTTTGTTGTCACCAAGCCAGATATGATTAACTTCATCTTTAGCGGGCTGGCTCTGTCCCATCATCTCAACGGCATCAGTATGGGATTGCTGTTTGATATACACATCAGCCGAATAAGATAGGGATGCGAATAAAATTAATGTAAAGATAATTGTCAATGTTCTTTTCATGTTATCTCCTTCCTGTCAATATTGAGAAAATTATATAAACAACACTTGATAAAATCAATGGATTTTTATCTTTATCAAATAAATTCTCCCTTTGCAGTTAAAAAGACTTTTCCTCCCACCAAAACCTCTATTTTCCCCTCTCTCCTTTGTGCTTTTAAATAGAGCTTTGAAGGCCTTCCTAATTCATATCCCTGTTCGACTTTAATATCAATCTTCTGCTGGTTAAAGTAATTGTGCTCAATAAGATATCCTGCAAGACAACCATTAGCACTGCCGGTAGCTGGATCCTCAGGAACTCCAAAATAATCAGCAAATACCCGAACATTTAGTTCATTGTTATCAGAATAGGTTTCTTTACTGAAAATAAGAACAGCCTTAGCATCTCTATTATTTATGATTTTATAAAACAGCTTTTTATTGACGCAAGCTTTTTTAACTGCTTTTAGACTTTTTATTGCCACGATTATAAAGGGAAGTCCAGTCGATACTTCCTGTACCGGAAAATCTTTCATGAAATCACTTTCCTTTAAACCCAAGGCATTTGAAATACTTCTTTTATCAAAAATCTCACCAAATACAGGAAAATTTTGCTTCATGAAAAGGACAGAGGGCTTGTTATCCTTATATTTAAAAGTAACTGGAATATTTCCCGCTTTTAAATTCAGGACAATCTCATTTGTCATATCTTTAATAATCTCTCTCTGTATTATGTAAGCGGTTCCGAGGGTAGGATGCCCAGCAAAAGGGACCTCTTTTTCTGGCGTAAATATGCGGACTTTATACCCGCTGGATTCTTTTTCTCTTGAAAGAACAAATGTGGTTTCAGAATAATTGATTTCTTTTGCTATTTGCTGCATATCATTCCTTGATAAATCATCCGCATTCATAAAAACAGCCAGTTGGTTTCCTGAATATTTTTTTTCAGCAAAGACATCCACAATAAAAAATTTTCTTTTTTTCATAAACAAATATCCATTTCATTCTTTTTTCACAATTCGGTTCTCACTTGAGTAATCCAGAGCATGAAATTCTTTAAGCCAAGATATCAACACTTCATTAAGAGTCAATCCAGTCCTCTCTATATCCTCAAGAGAATATCCTATATACTTGCTTTCAGCCTGGCTTACCACATAATCATTACTTACAGCTGTGAATATTTTATCAG
>DASRVI010000006.1:0-9799 GCA_035655135.1 Acidobacteriota bacterium
CTTTTGGTGAATGGTTTTTGACTATTTTTTTGACTCGGTAAATTTAATATAGGCCCCTGACATTCAATTTCACTATTTTCTTTTTTCCATTTATCATAAATGATTTCCTGGCGCAGTCTTTTTTTCACTGTTCTTGCTTACTCCTTGATCTCTATCGGCTTTGTATTGATGAAAAGAGGCATATCTTGGATCAACTACAAAGGGGAAAAAAATAGGATATATTATAAAAATTTATTGACTTGGGTCCTTGGTTTTTTAATTTTAAACAGCTCTATTGTTCCTAATGCTATCGCGCTTAATGAACTTGAGCCTCATATTGTATCCGCATTTGCAGGATGGGGGGTCATTGTTCTTGTCTTCCTCTCAAATATTGTTCTCAAGGAAAAAATATATAAATCTGATTTCATCTATACCCTGGTGATTTTCATCTCAATATTAATGCTCAATATATTTGAACAGAAGAAAGATCAAACTTTTGTACAAATACCTTATTTCATTTCTGTGTCTGTGTTCCCTTTTTTTATGCTGGTGCTGACTTTTTTCAAAAAGGTCTCAAGGAGGCTAAAAACGATTTTATTTGCTTCAATTTCAGGAATATCTACAGGTATGATCATTGTTTCCATAAAGGCATTGGTCACTTTTTCTGGATTTCATGTAAAATTATATTTTTCGTCTCCCTATTTCTATGTGTATCTTTTTTTCTCTTTGGCAGCATTCATAACACTCCAAATCTCATACAAGCTGGGACACATGATGCTGGTCGGTCCTGTGCAGTATTCGGCAGCTATTATCTATCCTGCACTCTGTACTTACCTTGTATTCGGAAATCACATCACAATGATACAAATGGCTTCTCTATTGCTCATCATATATGGAACTGCCAATATCATGAAAAGACATTGAGGACATTATAATATAGAATAATAAGCAGTTGACTAAGGAGAATTATTTGAAAAAAACAAAAATAACTGTTTTGGTTTTTCTTCTGGCCGGACTTTCTTTTCTTTTATTCGGCATACAATCGAAAAACGATCCTTCTCAAGAGGAAATCAACAGGTTAAACCAGCAGATACTTCTCCAGGGTTTAGACTGGAAAGCAGGAAAAACATCACTTGTTTCTCTTCCTCCTGAACAAAGAAGACAAAGGCTTGGTGGTTTTAAGCCAATGTACGCAGACCCTGAAAAAATCATTGAAATAAAAGAAAAACCGGCTCTTCCTCTCCAGATAGACTGGAGGAATAAAAACAATAGAAATTACTTAACATCAGTGAAAGACCAAGGTGACTGCGGAAGCTGCTGGTCCTTTGCAGCCTGTGGAGCTGTGGAAACAAGGTATAATACAGAGAACGAGCTGTATTCTCCAGCCGCGTTTTTATCAAATAATCTCATGAAACTATCAGAACTTACTGTGGAAATTGAAAACTTCAATAACATAGACTGCGCTGCTGCTCTCGACTATCCAGACCTATCTGAACAAGACCTTATTTCCTGCTCCAGCGCCGGAGACTGCGACGGAGGATATGCTTGTGATTCCTTTGATTATATGGAATCAAATGGAGTTGTTTCTGAGGATTGTTTTCCTTACCAGGCAAGCAATATCCCTTGTCATCTCTGTAGTGATTGGAATAAAAAACTATTTAAAATTGAAAATTGGGGCTGGGTCACGACTTATTATGCAGACAAATATGCTGTCAAAAGCTCTCTTCAAAGCGGGCCTGTGGTTTTCTTTATGGAAGTTTATGACGATTTTTATTATTACACTTCAGGGATTTACGAAAAAACCATAGGTGCTACTTATGAGGGAGGCCATTTAGTGGTCTTAGTCGGTTATAACGAGACCCAAAAATTCTGGATATGCAAAAATTCCTGGGGAAAGAATTGGGGTGAGAATGGTTATTTTAAAATCAGAATGGGCGATTGTGAGGGCGGAAGTTGGGTTCTTAGGCCGTGGGGTATTTTAGTGGCTAACAATCCTCCTGAAATCAATGCTATTCCCGATAAGAGCGTTAAAGAAGGCCAAGAACTATCATTTTATGTCACAGCCAGCGATCCTGATGGAGACACCTTGACTTACAGCTGTTCCAATCTTCCCAGCGGAGCAGACTTCAATCCTAATTCAAGGCTTTTCTCATGGACTCCTTCCTACACTCAATCCGGTGAGTATGAGATATTATTTACTGTGACAGATGGGATATTTGAAAATTCCACCGCTGCTTTGATTGTGGTGATAAATGTAAAAAAAGGGAAAGGGAAATTCTGATAAGGGAATGATTAATGAAATTACTTAAAGTATTTATACTCATTTTTTTGTTTTTTATCTCAGCGAACATCGGACTCGGTCAGACAGATTTTTACCTCTTTGCTAAAGGAAATTTCATGGGAGCTACAGGCTCCGAACAAGACTATAAAGAAGGAGAAAACGATTTTCCCCTAGCCTCCTCTTTTAATACTCTGGGATTTGGGATGGGATTAACCACCTCTATCCATCCTGTTTTTTTTGGGATTGAAGCCCACTATAATTTAGGAGGAACAACCATTCTCACTGATACTTCTGACAATGATACTGTCAAAATCAACACCTATGAATACGTTTCAGGATTCTTTTTATTTGGTATTCATCTTTACCGCAGTCATAAATTTTGTCTTTTTGTCAACACCGGGACAGGAATGTGTTATGCGGTTAATGCAGAAATGGATAGATATGTTTCTGAATACGGATATGAAACTGAGATCGAACCTCCTGAAAAGAAGTTTCCCTTCACCGTTTTTGGTGGAATAGGATTAAAAATTTACTTCACTCCAGCCTTAGGTATTATCATGAACTCTCGTTATCAGTATATGGATCAGGATCAACCTCAATCATCTTTTTGTATCACAGCAGGAATGGTTTACACCTTTTAATCCAATTTTATTTTCTGTTTGAAATCGAGCTTTATACTGGCGTTCTTTTTGCTTGTCAGCATATCCATAGCTTTAAGGAAAGTCTGGTTCTTTTTCTCCCACATACGATTTAGTTTTCGGGCGTAATGATCAATAGCCAGCTCAATCCATTTGAACTGAAAAAACTTTTTGACTGACCTTTTGAGGGAGTAAAACTTTTTGTGACTTACTATCTGAGCTTTTTGAAGAGCCATGACAGTGAATTTAGCAGGACGGAAAACCACATGATGGGCATCAAAAAGAGACCAGTCTTTAAAAATAAGTCGACCCTGAGATACGATCCTGTTATAAAGCTGTGACCCGGGAAGAGGAGTGAGAATGAGAAACTGGGAAGAAGAAATGCCTGTTTTTTTGGCAAATTTAATGGTCTTTTTAACCGTCTGCCAGTCATCATCATCAAAACCATAGACAAACATACCGTGGATACGTATCCTGTGCTTTTGTATCACTTTAACCCCCTCTTTTATCTGCTCAACAGTCTGACTTTTCTTCATAGACATGAGGCTGCGTGGATTGACGGACTCCAGGCCAATATAAAGAGTGCGGCATCTTGCTTTGTACATGAGCTTCAGCAGATCTTCGTGTTTAGCCACATTCACTCTTACCTGAGTGGACCAGTCAAATTTAAAATTTTCCTTTATCATGGACTCTAAAAGAAATTTCATTCTTTTCGGATTGGCAGCAAAATTATCATCATAAAAAAAGATATGATTACTCTTTTCATTGTATTTTTTAAGCTCCTCTATAACATTCTGTGTGGATCGGAATCTAAACTTTTTCCCAAACATCCCCGTCACAGAACAAAATTCACAGTTAAAAGGACAGCCGCGTGAGGTCTGGACCGGTATAGTCTGTCTTTTGTTTCGAACATTATTGGTATAAGCATTCCCAAAATCCGGGAAAGGGATTTTATCCAGATCCTCAATCATCGGTCCTTTGGGATTATGAAAAGATTTGCCATCCTTTTTATAGGAAAGACTAGGAACACTGGAATAATCACCATCTTCTTCCCAGGCATCCATAAATTTCATCAATGCATCCTCCCCTTCTCCCCGAATAACAAAATCAGCGTGTTCGAGTGCTTCTTCTGATAAAAAAGTCACATGAGGTCCCCCCATTATGACAGGAATCCCCAAGTCACGGATTCTGTCTGCAATTTTATAAGCTCTAGGAGCTGTGGATGTTATGGTGGAAATCCCCACCATATCCACACTGTCAAAATCAGAGTAATCGATTTTTTCTTTTTCCTCATATATCATATCCACATCCCAACCTTTTTTCTTCATGAGAGCCCCCAGGATATAAATGCCTAGTCTAGGAAGCTTAAATTGTGAATATATATGAAGGTTGGGTGCTTTAGGTTCAATAAATACTATTTTACTCATCTTTTTTCTTCCTTTTTAATTTTTGTCTTTTTTTATTTCTCTGTTTTAGGGATATGATCTCCTTTTTTTTCTTGTTTAAGAGTTCCTCCCATCTTTCGATTCCTTTTTTAAACAGGTCCATTTTTTGATAAAGTTCTCTAATTCTTTTCAGCATCATATTCAGCTTTTTATCATTTTGTTCAACAGGATATCTCTCAAGTCCTTCATCTAGGGCCAAATAATCTCGAAATAGGTCTGATTTCTCCTTTATCTCTTCCAGGGAATACCCAAACAGCTGCAAGTCCTTTATCAACTTGCACAGATAAATATAAACTTCCGAATAAAGACGGAATCCCCCTTCACTTCGCATATCCGGTTCAATGATACCTTTATCCTCCCAGTATTTAATGGTTCGGGAACTTACTCCCACCCGCTCGGCAAGAATTCCAACTGTCAGATATTTATTTACTTTATCCGACTTTTTTACCTGTTCTTCTTTTCCAGGAAGCCCCACTTTTTTGACTATTCTCTGAATATCTTTGAATCCATACCCTATATCAACAAGGTTCTTGATTTTTAAAGCCTTATCTATGGTGTCTTTGGTGAAAAAAGGAATATTCTCACTTGTGATTCCATCTGGTTTTATTAACTTCAAATTTTGCCATTCTTTAAGTTCTGGCTCCCTTATCCCTGTCATCTCAAGAAACTCGCTTTCTAACATCATTTTTCGATCCATTTTGTTCCTTTACGTCTACTTTCAATTCATTTATCAGTATACGTATAGGTTAATTTTATCTTTTGTTTTTGTCAAGAGGTTTTTTCTATTTTTTCTTCTTTCCTAAAATTAGGAATGGAAAAATTTAACTGCCCATGATAGACTCAACCTGTATGGAACACCAATAAAAGGGATTCACCATATTCAGTAGAAGAGAATTTTTAAACCGGAAGTTTTTGGTATTATTTGACATCATGGGTTATTTAATATTAAATTTAATTAATAAGATTCCCATCAGGAGACCATCATGCATCATACAAATAAAAACATTTTAATTTCCTTCATACTCTTCCTTTTGCTGTTCTCTCCTCTTCTGAGCAGTGATATTGAAGAACCCAGGGCTGACCTACCTGTGCTGATCACATCTTGCGGACAAAGCCCTGGAGCCACCATGATAAAAGTCATATTTATGAAGATTAGCTTTGAGGATCCCGATCCAGCCTATGCCATAAATATGCAGGCTGGCCCTGAAGACCTTATTTCAGCTCAGGAAGCTGGGACTCCTTATAAATCCTTGATTATTGTCATGGGAGCAAGCCTTAAAGGAATGGGGGCTGCCGGAATATCCATTGATGACGAGCTGTCAAGAATTGAATCTCTAATCAACGAAGCTCAAAAACAAAACATAACCCTAATCGGCGCTCATATCGAAGGAATGAAGAGAAGAGCTCAAGGAGCCGCTTCTGGCGATAATACAGATGAATTGAGTATAGAGGCCGTGGCACCTAACTCGGACATTCTGGTTATTAATAAAGAAGGTGATGAAGACAGACGTTTCTCTATTATTGCTGAAAAAAACAATATTCCCATGATTGTAGTCAATAAAAATCTAGAACTCATGGAAGAACTTGAAAAATTGTTCTCAAATTGATTATGTCTGTTTTTGAATAAAAAAATGGGTGAATTCATAGCTTCAATCACTCTTCCAGATGCCCTTGCTTTTCTGCTTTTTCTCTCCTCCTTCTGGCTTCTGAAGATATTAATCAAAGGAGAAAAAGAAAACTTTATCAGAGGCGCCATTCTGTTCCTTTTTCTTTTATTGGGGCTTATCTATCTTAACCAGAGTGAGGCAAAGAAAATCACACTTTCAGATGTCACTTCCACCGTTTTTCCTAAAAAAGAACCTGTATACAATTATACTGTTGAAAAGGGTCAAACCAAGGATATGGGGGAATACACCAGATATATATTTAAAGACCCCAAGCCTAAATTAGATCTTAAAATGGACCCCTCACACCGCTATTTTCATATGAATGACCCTTCCTCTTTAAACAAAGTCCTTGATGAATTGGGCCTGCCAAAACTCAAATCAGGCAATAAAGAACTTGCTTCGATCACAGGTTCCCGGAATGACATTTATTTGTACAGATGGGATGACTACCCTTCAGGCATTCTTATTATGGAAAGGACGACTTGCATTGACAAGAGTTCAGTAACCAGATATCATTGTCTTTCAGTCATCACCCTTATTAATAGATATTAGCCTGGATTATTCAGGTTATTCAAATCTATTTAATGATATCTTCCCATAGCTCTTTTCTGTAATCCTCCCTGTTGATGACCTCGCAGTCATCGATGGTATCAACTTGAGAAGTGCTGTAAATCAGCTTTGCCATGAATCCAGGAGCCCTTCTTATTCCTTCACCAATATTGATGATAACAACATCGCCGTCTTTAAGCAGACCATCAGCCAAAGACTTAAAAAAGCCCCCTACAGCAATGGCGGCTGCCGGCCCTATTCTTACCGCTGACTCATAAGCCACTAAACGGGTCACTGGAATGGTGTCCACTTCAGGAAAATCATTGATCTCTCCACCACTCTCACGAACTAATTTGCTCACATAAGGATAAGTTTTGGGATAACCAGTAGCCAATGTGGGGATTATGGTCTCGGGATCATGGTAAATTGGATAGGTTTTTTCCCATCCATCAGGAAATCCCTTTTTCTTAGCTTCAGCCCAAGCATCTGCCATAGGAGAGCATTTATCGGTCTGAGTGAGAATAAACCGAGGCATTTTTTTAAAAAATCCCATGCCCTCAAGTTCTTTACATGCTTTGGCAATCCCCAGAGGCCCTGTTCCCCCACTTAAGGCCTGGATGTAAACAGTAGGAAAATCCAACATCAGTCTCAACCACTCATAGACCATAGTTTTTTTCGACTCAATGCGCATCGGATCAAAATTCCCGGCAGCCAGGAGGATTCCTTCTCTCTTGGAAAATTCAAGGGCCATCTCTTTGGCCGCTTGATAATCACCATTTACCCTAAAAACCTTTTGTCCAAAACATCCTATCTCTGCTTCCTGAGCACGAGAAGCATTATTAGGAATAAAAGCATATAAAGTAATATCTGCTGCTGCTAGGTAACGAGCATAAGCCACTCCCACATTCCCTGTAGAAGCTGTCACATAAGTCTTAATATTGTTTTCTTTCAAAACACTGGCTATCATAGAACCCGCTAAGTCTTTAAAAGTGCCGGTGGCAAAATTATCATCATGTCTATGGGCAAATACTTTACATTTAATCCCATGTTTTTCTTCTGCAAACTTTTCTAAAAAACGCCATCTGTCAATGGGCACAATTCCTTCTCCGCAACTGACAACATTATCTTTTTTATTAAGAGGCAGATAATCAAAGTATCGCCACAAACCTGAATAATGAGTGTCTTTATCGTGGAGCAGGTCCTCGATGCCTGTCATTCCATCTGTATAAACAACATCAGCCTTATTGTCCCCGCAGGAAGGACATCTTTGTCTGTTTTTAAACCATATGCCAAAAGTTTCTATTTTCTGTCCGCAACTATTGCATTTGAGGTAAAACTTTTTTTTCTTTTCACTCATTTTTCTTCTCCTTTAGTTTGATTTGCTGAACCCAGGCCTCCTCTTCTTCTCTCACTAGATCAAGATGAAGACCGCACTCTGTTTTATCAATACCCGGCCATCGACCGCTCCTAGGCCTATCTTCTAATATGTTTCTTTTTGTGCATTCAGGAGGGAAACAACCGATAGAAGTATATCCCCTGTCATAAAGCGGATGAAAAGGCAGCTTTTTGGCATATATATACTGCCATATTTTATGTCGGCTCCAATGAATCAATGGATGAATCCGAATGTATCCTTTTTTGTCGTGCATAAACATATCAAAGGATAATCTGTTGGAATTCTGATCCCTCCTCACTGCAGACAACCAGGCTGAAATCTTTAATCTCTTTTTCAGTTTTTTTAAGGGCTCCACTTTATTCAACCGGCAGCATAAATCCGGATTGCTTTTATAAAGAGGTTCTTTGTTTTGATCCTGGGGATTATTTTCCTTTTTAGGGGACTTGACAGTCTTTACATTCAAATTCCATTCATGGATCAACCTGTCCCTAAACTCCAAAGTTTCAGGAAAATGATAACCCGTATCTATAAAATAAATAGGAAAATCAGGTTGGATTTTCTTTATCATGTCTATCAATACCACCCCCGATGCTTGGAAGGAAGATGTCATGGCCGCCTCTGGATAAATGTTTTCTATAACCCAGTTAAGGATGTCTTCGCACCTTGCGTACCTGAACTGCATATTGAGCTTTGTAAGGTCATATTTTTTCATATTTTTTAAAGAGAATACAACTTTCCCTTTTTTTGTTCAAGAAAATTTACCGACTCTCTATTAAAATGAAACAAAGGACGAATTTATAAACCTGAAACCACCATGTCTTCAAAAACAAGACTGGGGGTGCGTTGAGAGGAATAAATCCACGGGTCATCAGCTGTTTCCACTAATCTCTGCCAGAATTGAAAATGATTTCCAGCAATATTCATTTCAGATACAGCCTGAACCGGTTGACCGTTTTCAAATAACTGGCCTATGATCCCGATGGAAGCATCGCCAGTGGTTGAATTTGAATTTCCACCAATAAATCCAGTAATGAAGATTCCTCTATTCAAGTCCTTCATTATTTCTTGAACAGAGCGTTTCCCTGGGGGGATTATAAGGTTGGATGGAGCTCCAGTGGTGGGTTCCCAACCCAATTTCCGGCTGTAGTACCAGTCGATATAGAATTCTTTTAAATCACCCGCATCAATCATAGTCCTTTTCTTAGCAGCAAATCCATCTCCATCAAAGAGCCGGCTCCCCAGGCCTCCCTTAATAAAAGGATCATCTATGATGGTGAAGTGTTGGCTGCCCACATTCTTTTCTTTTTTATCTGCAAGAAATGACCTTTTCTGCTGGATGCTGCTTCCATACATAGCAGCGAGGAATCCTCCGAGCAATCGAGAGACTTGTCTGTTTTCCAGCACAACAGGAAATTTTTCTGTCTTGATTTTTCTGGCTCCCAGTAAGTTAAGGGTGCGCTCAGCAGCTTCTTTTCCCACCTGCTCTGGCTTTGGCATTTCTTTTCTATTGGTACAAACAACAAAGCTGTAATCACTGGGGCGACGATCTCCTTCATCTTTAGCGGTCATAGAAGCCACTGCCACATACACAGTCGCTTCCATGTGTCCTTCAAAACCATTGCTAGCCAAAAGGACTTCTTCCACATAACTGTCCTGTTCTTCTGCAGTAACAGAAATGACTTTATCTCCGCCTTTTTCAAGGCAGGATTCCTCAATATCTTGAACCATTTTGTGTCTGTCTTCGGGGCTGAAATTTTTATATTCAGGATCAACCAACCCTAAATCTTTATCTGCTCTTCCTTTATAATACTTTGGATCTGGAAGGGTTCTGTATGGGTCTTCAG
>DASRVI010000007.1:0-3738 GCA_035655135.1 Acidobacteriota bacterium
TCCCCAGGAACCAATTTCCAGAATCCGGCCTTTGTGAACAGCCACTGCCTCAGCATTTGGATGGGCTGGATCAACAGTCCAAAATCGACCATTTTTAAGAATGAGATCTGCTTTTTTGTCTGATATTTCTTTCATCATCTCAATCCTTTGAGAATCATTTTTCAAGCTTCAACATCTATTGATAATAAAGATTTGGAGATCTCTATCTTATCCAGATCTTTAGGGATCATCAGCCGGTTTTTGTAATTTTTTCTTATTTCTTTTTCAATCTCATCTAATGAATAGTCCAGCTCACCAAAAAAATGTATGGGAATCAAGAATCTGACTCCTGCTTGCTGGGCTATTTTCCCCAAATCAAGGGAACTGGTGTGCATCTTTGATAGAGAAGGATACTTCTTAAAATAACGGGAGGGAGCACTGCAGTCATGGATAAGTATATCCGGACTTCCACTATTTTTAAAAAGAGGCAGATACACCGGCGTATCTCCAGAGTAAATAAGTCCTAATTGCTCATCTCCAAAATCAAAACAAATACCCAGTGATGATGATGTATGCGGTGTTTTTATGGAGCAAGCCCGGAGAAAACGGTGTATTTCAAAAAATTGATCCGGATAAACCTTCTTGAATCGAACCCGGCATTTTATCTTCTTGTCTAAAAGATTGAAAAGGTCCAGTAATTGTTTGCAAAACTTGATGGTTTCTCCAGAGCCGTAGAGGAGAATTGACATTTCTTCTAACATCAAACTGTGGATAAGGGCAGGAAGACCATAAATATGATCTGGATGGGTATGGGTGACAAATATAGAATAGATATTTCGAGGATCAAAATCTAATTTTTTTATCTTGCCAAAGGCATCCCCAGGGCAGTCTATAAGTAATAAATCATTTTCTATATTCAAAACCAAAGAAGCATTGCTTCTGTCTTTCCATGGAAGAGAACCTCCTGTTCCTAAAAAACAAAGTTCTTTCATCCGACCTCCTCATTCCATCAGATTATATATGATAGACTCAAACCAAATGCTCTGCAAGAAAAGGATTTGAAAATCAGGTGTGGCTGAAGCGACTTTGAAGATGTTCTTGCGAAGAACGAAGTGATGAAGCAATCTCTTCTTGTTACGAAGCACAATGAGATCACCACGTCGCTCCGCTCCTCGTGATGACGAACGGAGCGCAAGCCATATCTGAATTTCAAATAGGCTCGCCTTTATGGTAAAAAAATGGCGATTAAAATAAAAAATGTCAATAGAAAATACATTCAAAACATAGTTCTTGATAAAAACTTGTATATCGCTGAAAATAAATTAGTAATGAAAATATCGCCATTTTTTTATGAATAGACCAGGATAATAAGAAATCATGGATAAAGAGGAAATCAAGGTATCGGCTCCAGGAAGATTGTGTCTGCTGGGAGAACATCAAGACTATTTTGGCCTCCCCATTATAGCTGCAGCCATAAACCTAAGAATATCAATAACAGGAAATGCTATCCCTGATAAAAAAATCAAACTAGACCTTCCTGATATTGGAGAAAAAGATGAATTTCCTTTAGGAGAAGAGCTGTCCTACATCAAAGAAAGGGATTACTTAAAGAGTGCAATGAATATCCTGCTAAGAAAAAACATCATCCCTCACTCTGGATGGGAAGCCCGGGTTCAGGGCGCTATTCCTATTAATTCAGGCACTGCCAGTTCTTCAGCATTGGTGGTGGCCTGGATCGGATTTCTTTTAAAAGCAGCCCGAGAAAAAAGATCAGCCCATCCCAAACAAATCGCAGAGCTGGCTTTTCAATCAGAAGTGGCTGAATTTAAGGAACCAGGGGGAAAGATGGACCATTATTCATCTTCTCTCGGTCAGATCATCTGCGTACACTTTGGAAAAAAACTAAAAGTCACTCAATTTAAAAGCCCTTTGAAAAAATTTGTTCTTGCTGATTCACTTATCCGAAAAGACACCACCGGAACTATAGGATTTATAAAATCCAATGTCATGAAAGCTGTTTCACACGTAAAAACAAAAATAAACAACTTTGGGCTTCAAAGTCCTCTTTCTTCACAAATAAAAGAAGAAATTGAAAAACTCCCTGAAACTGAAAAAAGACTTTTAAAAGGCACTCTCATGACTCGAGACATCACCGCCCAGGGAGAAATTCTATTTAAAGAAAAAATATTTGATCATAAAAAATTTGGAACACTCCTTACCCAGCAGCAGGAGGTCATCAGAAAATATTTACAGATTTCATCTCCAAAAATAGATAAAATGATAAAGATGGCTCTTGATGAAGGAGCTCTGGGAGCTAAAATAAACGGATCCGGAGAGGGTGGATGCATTTTCGCTTATGCTCCTGACAAGGCAGAAAAAGTAGCCAAAAAACTGGAAAAATTAGGCGCCAAGGCCTATATTGTGCATGTGGATAACGGGATAAAAATCCATAAGAACAGATGATTTCTTTCAAAGAACTGGAGGATAAAGACAAATGATTAATGCAACTCAAATCAGAAAAGGCATGGTCATAGAAATCAATGGTGAACTCTATTTAGTGTTGGAAACATCCCACGTCACACCTGGAAAAGGACAGGCTTTGATGCAGACCAAACTCAGAAAGCTCAAAGATCAAACCCTTCATGATCATAGATTCCGATCAAAAGACAAAGTGGAACAGGCTTATCTAGAAGAAATAGAGATGGAATATCTCTATAAAGAAAACAACCTTTATGTATTCATGAATACTGAGAATTATGAGCAGATTAGGCTTTCTGAAGAAATTCTTGGAGATGCCATCAATTATCTGATTCCCAACGTGGTGTTTTCTGTAGAAATGTACGAAGGAAAACCAGTGGGAGTCAAGCCACCTATGACCGTTGACCTCAAAGTCACCAAAACAGAACCTTATCTCAAAGGAGCCACCCAGACAGCAAGCAGTAAGCCAGCCACTTTAGAAACAGGAATCACCATAAATGTCCCTCAATTCATTAAAAAAGGAGATATCCTGCGCATAGATACTCGAGAAGATAAATATTTGGAGCGGATCAAAAAATAAAATGGATGAATTTAAAGGAGGGGGAGTTCATAAAAAACTTCTTGAGATAGATCTGACTCTTTCAAAGTCCCGCCTCCGGAAACTAAATAAATCTCTGCTCCAAGATTATATTGGAGGCAGAGCTCTGGCGACTCGGATTTTTTTTGATGCAGTCAATCCCTCCTGTGATCCACTCAGTGCTGAGAATATCATAGTCATAGCTTCGTCTCCACTCATAGGCACCTCTGCTCCCACTGCCACAAGAGGTCATATGGTGTTTAAATCGCCTTTGACCGGATTTATAGGAAGTTCAAACTGCGGAGGAACCTGGGCCCGCTATATGAAATCCGCCGGATATGATGCTGTGCTTATTAAAGGAAAAGCCAAAAAACCTGTGACCCTACATATCAGTCCAGAATCCGTCAGATTTGAATCTGCTGAAAAGATATGGGGATATGATGTGCATAAAACCACAGACATTCTAAAAAAGAACTCCAAAAAAACCCATATTCTTTGCATTGGCCCAGCCGGAGAAAATCTGGTGAAGTTCTCCTCTGTGATGAATGATAAAAATAGAGCTTACGGAAGAGGAGGACCTGGAGCTGTATTTGGAAGCAAGAATCTCAAGGCCATTTGTGTCTCAGGGAATGAAAAAACATCCATAGAGAAAAAAGAAATATTCAAAGCTGGAAAAGAACAGGCAGAATATATCATGAAAGCCT
>DASRVI010000008.1:0-9396 GCA_035655135.1 Acidobacteriota bacterium
GGGTTTTTTATTTTCTTTGTTTGGAGAACTCCCCAAAGAAAACATGAAAATAAAATTTAATGACCTTTTATTCACCGTGAATAAAATAACAAAAAACAGGATTGATTCAATAACGGTAAAGAAAACATGATGTCTATTCCACTTCACATAATCATTATAATGATATGTGTGTTGGGTGAGGCTTTTTTCTCTGGATCAGAAATGGCCATCGTGTCTGTGGACAAAATTCAGTTAAGACATGCTTCAAAAAAGGGGCATAAGCCTTCAGCTTTAACCTTAAAACTATTAAAAAAACCTGAATGGATACTCGGAACCACTTTATTAGGAACAAATGTAGCTACCATAACCAGCACCACAGTTTCTGCCTCACTTTTTTATAAACTACTCGGTCCTATGGGAATCCCTGTGTCTATTGTTATCATGTCATTTGTCAACTGGATATTCTGTGAAATAGTGCCCAAGAGCATATTTCAGCAGTTAACTGATTATATCACTCCAAGGATTGCCTTTGTGATCCGTTTCTTTTCATTTTTATTTTTCCCTTTTATATGGCTTTTCCTTAGAATTTCTAAAGGCATTACTGTTTTGTTCACTGGAAAATCCCGGAACAAAAAAACACCATTTGTGACTAGAGAAGAGATGAAACATATGATGGCTTTTAAGCAAAGCAAGAGCGATGTCAAACCAAGTGAAAGGCAAATGATCAATCGGCTTCTTGACTTCTCAGAAACAGAAGTCTCAGAGATCATGGTGCCTTTAATTGATGTCAAAGCTATTAGTGACAAAGCCACGGTAAGGGACGCTTCTAAGTTATATGTTGAAACAAAACACAGGAGACTTCCTGTTTTCCACAAAAGAATAGACAGAATTGTGGGCATTTTAAACAGTTTTGATATTTTGGGAGAGAAAGAGAATAAAAAAATAAAGTCTTTTATACGCAAGGCCTATTATGTTCCCCCCAATAAAAAAGCAGCTGTGCTTTTAAAAGAACTGCAGAACAATGGAATCAATATTGCTATTATTGTAGATGAATTCGGCGGCACAGAAGGAATTGTGACCATTGAAGATATTTTGGAAGAGGTTGTCGGAGAAATCGAAGACGAATATGATGAGTTTAAACCTGAATATAAAATCCAAAAAGATGGCTCCATTGTGGTCAATGCCAGGATGAGCATAGATGAAATCAATGAACGATTCAAATTAAAAATTCCTAAGGAAGATTATGAAACCATAGGAGGATATGCCATAAATAAATTAAACAGAATTCCTCACATAGGTGAAGTCATTGAAGCGCCTGATTCAATCCTTTATATCCAAAGGGCAACTGAAAGAAGCATTGTTTCTATTAAAATAAAAAAGAAAAAAATTATTGAAAATGAATCAAATAAATAAATTCAATACAGGCTATGTTTATGACGAAATTTACAAAAAACACATTTTATTCAAAGGCCACCCAGAATCACCTCAAAGACTCACGGCTATTGAAAACAGATTGAGAGAAACAGGTCTTTCCGGGGAACTAGAATACATGACTCCCCAAAAGGATCCCATGGATTTTATAAGAAAAATCCATTCTAATGAGCATATTTCTCAAATAAAATCAATACCCACTACAGGCTTAGTGGCTGCCAAAGCAGTCTCAGGAGTTTTAGAGGCTGTGGATTCAGTGTACAAAAGAGAGGTCAAAAATGCATTCTGTTCTGTCAGGCCTCCTGGACACCATGCTCAAAATTCCGGACATGAAGAAGGATTTTGCTTTTATAACAACATAGCTATCGCCGTTCGTTATATTCAAGAAAAATATAATCATGAGAAAATTTTGATCATAGATTGGGACTACCATCATGGGAATGCTTCTGAATCTGCTTTTTATGATGATGCCTCGGTTCTCTTTTTTTCCACCCACGACTGGTATGCCTACCCAGGAACAGGAGACCCTTCCAGAATCGGAGCCGGACAAGGAAAAGGCTGTAATATCAATGTTCACCTTTCTCCAGGATCAGGAGATGATGTCATAAAAAAGGTTTGGGATGATAAATTGATTCCTGTATTGGATGATTTTAATCCTGATTTTGTTCTTATTTCTGCTGGATTTGACAGCCGTAAGGATGATTTTCTTGGTTGTTTTAATATTACAGATAAGGGATTTTTCGATCTGACCAAAACCGCGCTTCAAATCGCTGGCATTTATTGTGATGGAAGATTGCTGTCCATATTAGAAGGCGGATATAATCCAACAGGTTTGGCTCAAGCGGTGGCTTCACACATTGAAGCCCTTTTAGGAAAGTGATTTAAACTTCAGGAGCGTCTTTGGTTCTACCCATCCAGGAAAAATCCTCTAATTCTCCAAAATATTCTTTGAAATAACGATAATATAGCAGTTCTTCTTTAGAATTCAGAATCCAGCCATTTTTTAATTTTCGTTCTCTCTGAAAATCTTCATCAGTTATTTTTTTCTCCGCATAATCCGAAATCATCTCGGTCACTCCAGCTCCCTGCCAAAACTTCGCTTTTTCCCTTGTCAATACTCTTTCAGGGAGCTCTCCTTCCATGGCTTTTCTCAAGATCCATTTTTCAACTCCATTTCTAATTTTGTATTTAACAGGTATTTTCATGGCATATTCCACCACTTCCGGATCCAAAAATCCTATATGAGCGATGGTTCCGTGAGCAGAAGCGCTCCGATCTACTCTCTGGAGGGCTGTGTTATGAAGACGTCCTATAATATCCATAAGCTCTTTATCTAACTTTTCTTCATCAATGCCTTTTAGATATTCATACCCAGCAAAAAGTTCGTCTCCTCCTTCTCCAGAAAAAACAGCTTCAACATGATCTGAAGATTTTTCAGCCACCATATAATTGGTTATGGTTGATCGGATAAGGAGGGCATCAAAAGATTCCAAATGATATATGACTTTAGGTAAGACTTTGATTAAATCATTAAAATCTAAAACGATCTCACGATGATCAGAGCCTATAAAATGAGCCACTTCCCTTGCAAATTCTAAGTCCGGAGCTCCTTTTACTCCTGCGGCAAAGGTCTGTAAATCATCGCAATATTTTTTTGCAAGGGCAGACATGGTGCTAGAATCCAAACCTCCTGAAAGCCAAGCTCCTACTTTCCCCCCTAAATCAATCCTCTTTTTTATGGAACAAATTAGTTTTTCTTTCAAGTTGTGCGCTATTTCATCTGATTTTTTTTCAAGCGGCTCTTTTTCTTCTATCTTAAAATACTTCTTGACCTTTTCACCATCAAATTTGCTTCCATAAGGCACTTGTTTGATATTCTTACAAAAGCCTAATAATGCTTTCACTTCAGAAGCAAAATAAAGCTCTCCATTTTCTCCTCTTCCGTAATATAAAGGAGCCACTCCTAAAGAATCACGTTTAAGGGTCAGTCCTCCATTGGCAGCCTTGGCAACTGCGGAATGATCCTCTTCCACTTCATCCGCAGCTATTCCTTTCTTCAACCTTTTGGCATTTTTTTTCTGCACCTTTGGATATACGATTCCTAATGTGGTGTTCCTCTTTTCTCTTACTTTTACTCCATAGCCTCCTCTGTGAGCTATTTTATTCAGCATCTCTCTAACTTGTTTTTCCTTTCCAAGTCGGTCAACACCTGCAATTCCAGCCATGATAAAAACTCCTTTTTCACTTTATTTATATTTTTTTTATATAATTAAATCTTAAAAAAATATGTGAAGAATGTTAATTTGTTTATTTTCAAATATTTAAAGATTCATTATACCACCATAACATAAAAATGTCAAAAAACTACATTTCTTATAGGAATCATAATCATAATTTGTTATGGAAGCATTTGTTATATAGCATTTGATTTTTTTCCTATATTCTGATAAAAATCGGGCTGAACACCATTGGATAAAAAAAAGAAAAATTTATTAGAAGTGATCAACCGTTTTAAAGGAAAAAAAATTGCTGTTTGGGGGGATTATATACTTGATGAATATTTATACGGCCATACTCATCGCATCTCAAGAGAAGCTCCTGTTCTTATACTTTCCTATAGAAACAGTACGTTTTCTCTAGGAGGGGCTGGAAATTCTCTCCTTAACTTAAAAGCTCTTGGCGCAGAGCCGATTCCTGTGGGAATCCTAGGAAAAAACCAAACTGGAAAAAAAATACTGGACATTATTAAAAGCTATGGCCTATCTTCAAAATACTTAATAAAAGACATTCATTATAAAACACCTTCCAAAACAAGAATATTAGCAGGTGAAGAATCCACAAGAAAACAACAAATTCTAAGAATAGACAAAGAAAGTAAAGTTCCTCATACCCAAAAAATCAATAATTCACTTCTCAAAGCCTTAAAAGATTTAGCAAATCAAGTCTGTGCTGTTCTTATTTCTGACTATAATTATTATAATGTAAAAAAAAATATATATAATGAGATGATTCCCTATTTTAAAAAAAATCAGATCCCAGTTACTTTAGATTCTCGATTCAGACTCCTCGATTTTAAAAAGACAACTGTGAGTACTCCCAATGAAAATGAAGCCAAAAAAGCTTTGGGAATCAAAATTTATGATGACATAAACTCCCCAGAAACTATCGGAACCCGTCTTTTAGAAAAAACAGAAAGCGAGTCAATCCTCTTGACCAGAGGCTCTAAAGGAATGATCTTGTTTTCAAAAAAAACAAACCCCTATAAAATCAACATTTATGGAACGGATGAAATTGTAGACGTCACAGGGGCCGGAGACACTGTGATAAGTGCTTTTACTCTAGCCATCAGTGCTGGAGCTAAACCGTGGGAAGCCGCAGAAATCGCCAATTATGCCGCGGGTATTGTTGTCATGAAAAAAGGAACTTCTGTTGTTTCCAGAAAAGAGCTTAAGGAGGCCATTGTTTCAAAAAATTGAATAAATTATTTCCCTTAAAAAAACTGAAAAAAATAGTTTCACAACACAAAAAAGCAGGAAAAACCATTGTCCTTGCCAATGGATGTTTTGATCTCATTCATGTGGGACACATTAGATATCTTAAGGGAGCCAAAAATAGAGGAGATTTACTAGTCGTGGCTCTGAACAGCGATTCTTCTGTAAAAAAGCTCAAAGGGAGCGGAAGACCTATTTTAAATCAAAACCAGAGAGCTGAAATAATTTCATCATTTGATTTTGTAGACTATCTATGTCTTTTTAATGAGAATGATGTTTCAAAAATCCTTCTCGCTCTCAAACCAGATATCCAAGCCAAGGGATCTGATTACACTGAGGAAACAGTTCCAGAGAAGAATATAGTTCATAGCTATGGAGGAAAGGTGGCTATCGTGGGAGGACCAAAGGTCAGATCCACATCAGAAATAATTTTAGAAATCAATAAAAAACAAAATGCCCACACATAATCATTCCAAAAGATATAATGATATCATTATTATTAAGTTGAGTTCTCTGGGAGATGTGATTCATACCCTTCCTGCCTATTCGGCTTTAAGGAGTTCTTTTCCTCAAAAAACTATATCTTGGGTCGTTGAAAAAAAAGCAAAACAAATCTTAGAGTTAGTCCCGGGTTTGGATAGAATAGTCGCTGTGGACCTGAAAAACAAATTTGCATTAAGCCGCCAATTATGGTCCTCATTTAATGACCTGAAATCAAATATCAGAAATCAAAAAAGTATATCCATAGATTTTCAGGGGCTTATTAAATCAGGATTAATAAGTTATGTATCAAAAGCCAAACAAAGAATCGGTTTTCACAGAAAAAATCTAAAGGAACCCCTGGCTTCTCTCTTTTACACAGATCACCTAAAACCGGTTTCAGAAAAAACACATGTCATCCAAAAAAACATGGAACTGCTTTCTGTGCTGGGGATCAAAAAAACGAAATGGAAATTCCCTCTCCATATCCCTGATAAACTAATCCATTCCACTCTGAATAAGGTGAAAAATTTAGGAATCCATATAAATCAAGATGCGGTCATTTTTAACATAGGAGCGGCCTGGGAAACAAAGAGATGGTTTCCAGACAGTTGGGTAAAACTCATAACATCATTAGACCTTACTCATATTACACCTTTAATTTTATGGGGCAATCAAGAAGAAAAAAAAATAGCCCAGGAAATCAGTAAAAAAACCAGTGCAAAGATAACGCCTTTTCTATCCATTAAAGAAGTGTTTGCCCTTATTCAACAGTCTATACTCGTGGTCAGTGGAGATTCTTTCCCTCTTCAAGCGGCTTGTGCGCTTTCCATTCCCGTTGTAGGTTTATTTGGTCCAACAAATCCAAATCGAAACGGTCCTTTCAATAAAAAAGACAAAGTCGCTTTTCACAAAATCTCGTGTAGCTACTGCTATAAACATAAATGCAGTAGACTAGAGTGCATGAAAAAGATCACGCCCGATGAAGTGGCCCGTCTATGCAATGAAATACTATGTTAAAAACAATAATTTACAAATGGAGAGTTAGGGTAGGATCCCTGGCAGCTCTTGCTACATTAATACTTGCCAGGCCAACATTCAAATCCATAACCCTGGGATTTATGATATGTCTTTTAGGCCTTTTTGTAAGAACATGGGCCTGTGGCCATATCCAAAAAGAAGAAAAACTTTCTGTTTCTGGACCCTACAGATACACCAGAAACCCTCTTTATTTAGGCAATTTGATTATAGGAATTGGAGTTACAGCTGGTTCTTGCTCCTGGTTAGTCTTAGGGATTTTTTGTCTTTATTTTCTTGTCTTTTATCCTGTTATAATAAATATCGAGAAACAAAAAATGGAGAAATTATTTCCCAAACAATATGAAAGCTTCAAGCAGGTCCCCTTGTTTATTCCCAGCTTAAAACCAAAGCTGCCACCGGATAAAAAGAAATTCAAATGGAGTCTGTTTTCCGAAAACAAAGAATATAGAGCTTTTATAGGAGTGACTCTTTTTTGGATAGCTATGATAATTAAAATAATGATGATTTGAAATGCCCACTAAAAAGAGAAAGAAAAGAATCAACGATGTATTATCACGCCGTCAGCCAGACCTCAGGGTTGTACTGGAAGATATTACCAATACACATAATGCCAGCGCTGTGGCCAGGACATGTGATGCTGCGGGAATTCTTTATATAGATATTATCTATTCAAGTCCAGAACCCTTCCCCATAAATGAATCGATTTCCACAAAAGCGGAAAAATGGCTTCAGTTCAATCACTTCTCTTCCACTAAAGAATGTTTTCTTTTTCTAAAAAAGCAAAAATATAAAATTGCTTCCACTCATCTTGGCCCTGACGCCCTTCCATACAACTCTATTGATTACACCCAACCGATTGCCCTGGTTTTTGGCAATGAGAAAGAAGGTGTTTCAGATCAGGCTTTAAAGCTTTCTGATTATCTCATTCAAATCCCTATGTTTGGGATGGTACAGAGCCTTAATCTATCTGTATCAGCAGGTATCATACTTTACGAAGCCTGCCAGCAAAGAATGAAAAAGGGATGGTATGATAAATCTCGCCTTACTGAGAAAACATTTAAAAAATTTTGGAATGAATGGTTAGGGATTAAATGAAAACTCTTTAGTTTTATGAATAATCCAGGCTAGAGGAAAAGGAGGCAGGAATTCTCCCTGCCCCCAAAAAACTGGAGCATAAAAGCAAGCCTAAACTTTTATACACCGATACTTTCTAATCTTTGATGCACATAATCAGAAAAATTCTCAAAATACGATAAAAAAGGAAAGTGATTCTCCTCTCGTTCTACCATGACTTCAATCTTTTTCACTTTCCCCTTTCGAAGGATTTCAAGACTCATGGCCTCATTCTTCTTTTTCTTCTGTATTATTTCCCCGATCTGTTTCCTTGTTTCTATTCTGTTTCCATCAGCCTTGATTATGACATCACCGACTTCTAATCCTGCTTTATCTGCAGGTCCATCTTTTACCACTTTTGTTACCAGCAAACCAGTCCCTTCACTCACACCAAAATATTCAGATAAGTCTCTGTTTATTTCCTCAAGATAAACTCCAATATAATTTCTCTCTTTATCAATAATGTGATAAGACCATTTTTCAGGTTTGGTGATTTTTTCCAGCTTAAATCTATCTGGCGAAAACAAAAGTGGAAATTTTTCCTTGAATTCAGCCATAATACTCTTTTCTGAGTATTCGCCCAGTTCAAACTTAAGAGTATTTGTTTCTTGATCTCTTTTTATGGTCATGTTGACTTTATCACCAGGTTTATGCATTCGGATTTCATGGGCAAGCATCCGAGTGCCGGTGACCTCTTCGCCATTAAACTCAATAATGATATCGCCTTTTTTTAGGCCTGCTTTCCTGGCTGGACTTTCCTCTTCTACATCTATAACTTCCACCTCACCAACCTGGTTTTCTATGATGGATATTCCCAGCCAGCCTCTTTGAACTTTTCCTTTCTCTTTGATCTCGCTGGTTACTTTTTTCACCACATCCACTGGAATAGCCACAGCCAATCCAGAAACCGGAGTCCCAACAATGCTTAATGAGAAAGAGCCACCCCTAAAACTTCTTTCCATATCATCGTCTTTATACATACCAAATGTTGTTTGACCTGAATAAACTCCCCTAATGAGGCCCACCATCTCGCCTCTATTATTCAACACAGGACTTCCACTTGATCCGGGCATAACTACCACATTCAACCGTAACTGATCCTGTCCTACAGTACTTACGATTCCCTCGGTTACAGCCGGAGAATTTTCAGGAGATATAGACACCACACTAATCCAGGAACCGGACTCTAGATCTTCTTTTTCTCCCCACTCTATGGATTTCCATTTCCTGCTTTCAGCCTTAATCAGAGCTAAATGAGTTACGGGGTCCATTCCAATAAAATCTGCTTTATATTTTTCTCCGTCTGATGTTTTAACAAAAATATCTGTTCCGATCGGAGAAACCAACGCGGTTGTGACGATATAGCCTTGTTCTTCTATAACCACTCCTGTTGCAACTTTTCTCATTCCATTCATGGATTCCACTTTCACAACAGAAGGAAAAACCTTTTTTGTAATTTCTTTAATATCTATCTCATTTTTTTTGATATCCCCGCTTGCATTGACTGAGAAAAACAAAACAACGGTGACCAAAGAAATTCCAGTTAAAATTTGTTTTAATTGATTGCTCATTTAAACAGACCTCCTAATATTTAATAAAAGTATCGGTGGTGTCTGAGACCTGCTCTAGTATATAAATAGTCCGGGGCTGTTTGATTCTCTCCCTGATTTCCCCAAAATAATCAACAGCTTCAGTAATGGGAATTCTATTTTCATAACCAAATCCATAATAATTTTCTAGATCTTGTCTATTAATTTGTCCCTTTTCTGCAAATTCCGGACTCTTGTTTTTATTAAGGAAAAAAAGATTGAAAACCAATAGAATAACACCAATGGTGGTAGCAGCTCCAGCTAAAGAGAGA
>DASRVI010000009.1:0-7674 GCA_035655135.1 Acidobacteriota bacterium
ATTGGGAACAAATGGTTGAAAAAATGAAATCCCCTAAAGACCAAGTCAATATTGCCCTGGTTGGAAAATATTCAGGTCTTCCGGATTCCTATATAAGTCTCAATCAGGCTCTGTATCATGCGGGCACCGCTCATCAGCTTAAAATCAATATATCTTGGATCGAAGCTGAAGACATTGAAAAGAACAATCCAGAAGATGCCTTAAATAATATAGACGGCATTCTTGTTCCCGGTGGATTTGGAGTAAGAGGTATTGAAGGAAAAATCAAAACAGTCACTTATGCCAGGACCCACAAGATCCCTTATTTTGGAATTTGCCTTGGGATGCAGTGTGCCACCATTGAATTTGCTAGAAATATCGCCGGGCTAAAAAAAGCTAACAGCACTGAGTTTGATCCACAGACTCCCTACCAAATATTTTTCAAATGGAGAGAGCTTAAAGGAGTGAGGGACTTAGGGGGGACTATGAGGTTAGGGAAATATCTCTGCTGTCTCAAAAAGAATTCTCTTGCCTCAGAAGCTTATAAAAAAACAAAGGTCTATGAACGGCACCGACATAGATATGAATTCAATCCAAAATATGAAAAAATATTATCAGAAAAAGGCCTTTTTATTTCGGGGAAAAATCCAAAACACAACTTAGTGGAGGTCATAGAGATCAGAAATCATCCTTGGTTTCTCGGATGTCAATTTCATCCTGAGTTTAAATCCAAACCTCTAAACCCTCACCCCATTTTTAAGTCTTTTATCGGAGCAAGCTATGCCTATCGTACCCAAAGAAATCAAAGTTAATAGAGAACTTCATATAGGTGGACTTAATCCTCTCTTTCTCATCGCTGGCCCCTGCGTTATTGAGAGTGAGGAACATGCTTTTTTTATGGCTTCAGAAATAAATAAGGTATGCCAGGAAATTAAGTTTCCTTTTATTTTCAAATCATCCTTTGACAAAGCCAACCGTTCTTCTATTGACTCATATAGAGGACCTGGTCTCAAACGAGGATTAGAAATTCTTTATGGAATAAAGAAAGATTTCGGCATCCCTGTCCTATCAGATATTCACGAACCATGGCAGGCAGAAAAAGCAGCAGAAGTCTTAGATATCATACAAATTCCAGCCTTTTTGTGCAGGCAAACCGACCTCATCATTGAAGCTGCCCAAACAGGTAAGCCTTTGAATATAAAAAAAGGGCAGTTTTTATCCCCCCCTGAAATGAAAAATGTCATAGAAAAGGTCCTCAGACAGGACAATGATGACATTATCCTTACAGAAAGGGGCACCAGTTTTGGGTACAACAATCTTGTTTTTGATGTCCGCTCCATTCCTATCATGAAAAAATGGGGATTTCCTGTGGTCATAGATGCTTCTCATGCGGTTCAAAATCCAGGAGGGAAAGGAACCTCTTCAGGAGGAGAGTCAGAATTTATACCCTATTTATCAAAAGCAGGAGTCAGCGTGGGCGCTGATGGAGTCTTTATTGAAGTTCACAATAACCCACCCAAAGCTTCTTCAGATTCTTCTAACTCTCTGATATTAAATGACTTAAAGGGTCTCTTGAAGTCTCTTCTCAAGATAAGACAAGCTGTGATTCAAAAAGAGAATCCTTAATACTTATGGGGAGGCCATGATGAAAAAAAAAGAAATCATAGAAACAGGAAAAAATGTCATACAAAGCGAATCCCTTGCCTTACAAAAACTCACTCGAGCTGTTGACGAAAACTTTGTGGACGCAGTAAAGCTGCTGTCAAGCATCAAGGGAAGAGTTATTGTCACTGGAATTGGAAAGTCGGGTCTTATTGGACGAAAAATCGCGGCAACGCTTTCCAGCTGTGGCACTCCTGCTATGTTCATCCACCCTGTAGAAGCCGGTCACGGAGACCTAGGCATGATAGTCAGCAATGATGTTATCATTGCCATTTCCTACAGCGGAAATACCAAAGAAATCATACCTGTACTTGATTTTGTCAAACGATTGGGTATCAAGCTCATTGGCATCACCGGAAATAAAAATTCCAAACTGGCCAAATACAGTGATATTCTGCTGGAGGCAAAGGTTGAAAAAGAGGCTGAACCCGATAATGTGGTCCCCACTTCCAGTTCCACGGCTGCTTTGGCTCTTGGAGACGCTTTAGCCATCACTCTCATGAAATATAAGAAATTCGACAGACAGGACTTTGTCTCTTTTCATCCCAGAGGAGAATTGGGGAAAAAATTATTGAGAGTAAAAAATCTCATGCACAAAGGCCAGCATATCCCTTATGTCCCACAAGACAGCCCCATGACTCATGTTCTTAAAGAGATGTCTGAAAAGCATCTGGGTGTCACATGCGTGACAGGAAGAGATGGAAGGCTAGAAGGGATTATAACAGATGGGGATCTCAGAAGAAAAATGCAGCAGTTTGGAAAAGATTTTTTTAATAAAACCGCCCAAGATTGCATGACGGCAAAACCTCTGGCCATAGACAAAGAAGCGTTAGCCACAGAAGCCCTGAATATCATGGAAACAAACAAAGTGACTTCTCTCATCATTAAAAATAAAGAGGGTCAAATCGAAGGAATTATTCACCTTCACGATTTGTGGCGCACGGAGATGTTTTAATGGAGGCAAAGAAAAGAGCTCGCCAGATCAAAATGATCCTAATGGACGTGGATGGGACACTGACCAATGGAACCCTTCATGTTCTTCAAAATGGAGAAGAGGTCAAATCCTATCATGTTCGGGATGGTTTGGGCATACTTCTTGCTTATTTAGCTGGCATTAAGACAGGAATCATAACCGGAAAAAATTCAAAAGCTCTAGAACTTAGAGCCAAGCAACTCAAAATATTGGAGCTCCATCAAGGAATTCTAAATAAAATGCAGGTTCTTCTTCACATCAAAGAAAAGCACAAACTCAAAACTGAGGAAATCGCTTACATCGGGGACGATTTGGGGGATCTGGAGGTTATAAAGGCTGTTGGTTTAGGAGGAGCCGTGGCAGATGCGCACCCTTTAGTCAGAAAAAATTCGGATTACGTATGCCAGCAAAGAGGAGGCAGCGGGGCTGTGAGAGAATTTATAGAATTTATTCTCAACGCTCAAAAAAAATGGGGTGTGATTCAAGGTAAAATCAAAAATTTAGAAAATGAGGTCAAAAAATAGCACATTTTGGCGAAAGGAGCGGCACAGATGAAAATCAAGCCTGAAATATTCAGACAGTATGACATAAGAGGAATTGTGGGCGAAGACCTGACCCCAGAAACGGTGAATTTATTAGGAAAAGGAATAGGCACCTTATTTAGAAGGCATAAAAAAACCAATGTGGTGGTGGGAAGAGACTGCCGGTTGAGCTCTCCTTCATTCTTTGATCATCTGTCTGAAGGTCTTCAGTCAACAGGATGCGATGTGATTTCCTTAGGTACTGTTCCCACACCTCTTTTATACTTCAGTATATTTAGAAAAAATTTCCACGCAGGGGTCATGATCACTGGATCCCACAATCCACCGGAATTTAACGGCTTTAAAATAATGCTGGGAAAAGACACTCTGTATGGGGAAGGCATTACAGAGATATATGAGCTCATAAAAAATAAAGATTTTATCAAAGAGAAACCAGGCAAAAAAAGCGAACTGGATATATCTCAAGAATATGAAGACTTTGTGGTCAACAATATAAAAATGAAAGATAAAGTCAAAGTGGTGATAGATGCTGGAAATGGGACGGGAGGGCCTGTGGCTGTTCCTATTTTTAAGAGGTTAGGGTGTGAAGTCATTGATCTCTATTGTGAAATGGATGGAAATTTCCCCAATCATCATCCTGACCCCACTCTACCCGAAGCGTTGGAAGACTTGATCAGTAAAGTTAAGACAACCCAAGCCGACCTAGGTATATCCTATGATGGGGACAGCGACCGTATAGGTGTGATTGATGAAAAAGGCAACATTATATGGGGGGATAAACTGATGATCCTGCTGTGCAGAGATATTCTTCCTTCAAATCCAGGCGCTGCGGTTATTTCCGAAGTGAAAGCTTCCCAACAACTTTATGACGAGATCAAAAAACTGGGAGGACGTCCTATAATGTGGAAGACAGGTCATTCTCTAATCAAGAAAAAAATCAAGGAGGAGAATGCTGTTCTAGCCGGTGAGATGAGCGGTCATATCTTCTTTGCAGACCGCTTCTTTGGTTATGATGATGCCATATATTCCTCAGCTAGGGTTGCTGAAATCGTATCCAAGAGTGAAAAAACGCTGTCAGAAATGCTCTCTGACCTGCCTCAGACTTTCTCAACTCCTGAAATCAGAATCTATTCCTCGGACAAAGTGAAATTCAAAATTGTTGAAGAGGTTAAAAAAGACCTATCCAAAAATCATAAAGTCATTGATATAGACGGAGTGAGGGCGCTTTTCCCCAAGGGTTGGGGACTGGTTCGAGCCTCTAACACACAAGGGGCTTTGGTTCTCCGTTTCGAAGCTCAAACCCAGGAAGATTTGGAGTCAATAAAAACTGAAGTGGAAGACACCATAGAGAAAGCGATCCGGAGAATTAGTGAGTCTTGAGTTTAATAAAAATAATCATCTTAGGTATTATCCAGGGGATAACAGAATTTTTTCCCATAAGCAGTTCCGGGCATCTGGTTCTCGCACAGAATCTTTTTGGACTTAAAGAACCCCAACTTCTGTTGGATGTGATGCTTCATGTCGGTACGGTCATCTCTCTCTTGATTTTTCTTCGAAAGGAAATCGCAGAGATCATCCTAAGTTTAATCCAATTCTTAAAAAAACCTTCTCTTAAAACTAAAGATCCGAATATGGCTCTTGTTTTCTCTTTAGTGGTGGCTTCCATTCCTACCTTTCTGATCGGTTATTTTTTTAGCCGTCCACTTGAATCCCTTTTTGAGTCACCCAAAGCGGTTTCATTTGCCTTGATGATTACCGCTTTTTTTCTGTTCTTTACAAAATTTGCTCGGCCAAAAAAAGTAAAAGTTCCTCTGCATCCATTTATCATTGGTGTTCTTCAAGGGACAGCCATTGTTCCTGGTTTCTCTCGTTCAGGCTTGACTATAGGGGGAGCTCTTTTTTTGGGGTGGGAAAGAAAAAAAGCTGCCCGCTTCTCATTTCTCCTTTCTATCCCCGCTATATTAGGCGCTTCCTTTTTTCAACTGCAAAAATCAGTTGCTTCCACCCAGCCATGGGGAATTATACTCATCGGAGTTTTAGTCTCAGCCATTATGGGATATTTTTCACTGGTCTTTTTGGTCAAAATTATCAACAGAGGCAAATTTTATTTATTCTCTTTTTACTGTGCGGTCGTCGCTGCTATAGGGATTATTTTAACATGGTGAAAACAGATATACAGAAAAGGAGGGAAAAATGAATATATGTGCTGTTATCATAGCCGGTGGCATAGGAACCCGATTCTGGCCTTTGAGCCGAAAACAAAGACCCAAGCAGTTTCTTCCCATTATAAGTGACAAAACAATGATAGAAGAGACTATCCAGAGAATCTTACCTATGCTCTCTTATTCTAATATCTACACCATCGCCAACCAAAAACAGTCCCTTACATTAAGAGAACTGCTTCCAAAAATGCCATCAAATAATTTTCTTATAGAGCCCAAAGGGAAAAACACAGCGCCGTGTCTTCTCCTTGCTACCGCACATCTTTATCTGAAAGACCCGGAATCTGTTATTGCTGTTCTCCCTGCTGACCATTTGATCCAAGATGCTTCTTATTTTTTAAAAAAACTCAAAGCAGCTGCCCATGCGGCTGATAAAAGCCACTCCCTTATCACATTCGGCATCCCGCCAACACATCCCTCCACTGGATATGGATACATCCAGTTTTCTAAAAAAAATCCTCTTTCCTTTTCAGGTGAAGATTTCTTTAGAGTTCAAGAGTTTAAAGAAAAGCCTGACCAAAACACAGCCCGAAGTTTTCTAAAAACAGGCGCCTACTTCTGGAATTCAGGAATGTTCCTATGGAAAGCCAAAGTCTTTTCTGAAAACCTCAGAAAATACGCACCTGAAATGTTTTCTCATTGGAAAAAAATACTGGGAGCACTTAAATCTAATGACCAGAACGGGCTTAACGCTATATTCGACGAAATCCCTTCTATTTCTATAGACTATGCCCTGATGGAAAAGACTAAGAATGTGTTGATGGGCAAAGGTGATTTTGGATGGTCTGATGTAGGCTCATGGTCTTCCCTTCTTGAAATCTGGGAAAAGGACCCTAATCACAATGCTTTGAGGGGAGAATGCATCACCATTGATACTAAAAACTGCCTGGTGCACAACCCTGACAAACTCACTGCCTTGATAGGGCTGAAAGATTTGGTGATCGTCAACACGGACGATGCCCTTCTGATCTGCAAAACGGATATGGATCAAAAAGTCAAACAGGTGGTGAACACACTCCAAAAAAAAGGGGGAAAGAAGTATCTGTAAAATATGACAAATGTTCAAAAATGAACGGAGGGTGTTCATTTTTGCACACAAAGCAATGATTATTCAAAGGCATCCCCATAGATAATATTGGTATGTTTTTTGCATGTATTTTCGTGGGAGATTCCTCTTGTCATAAGAGAGTGGAGTGCTGGCATGATTAAAAACTATATAAAGGTTGCTTTGAGAAACCTCAAAAACAATAAAAACCATTCTCTTATCAATATCACAGGCCTATCCATAGCCTTAGCCTGCTCACTATTAATCTTCCTGTATATTAGCCATCAACTCAGCTACGACAGATTCCATAAAAATTCCAATAGGATATACAGGGCTGTGAAAGAGCTTGAATCTTCGAGCCATGGCTCAGCCATTACACCCAATCCTTTAGGTCCTGCTTTAAAGGAAAATTTCCCGGAAATCGAAAATACAGTGAGAATCTGCGGGGGAGGATCAGGTAAAAAGACAGTGAGCATTAGTGAGAACCATTTTCTCGAAGATAATTTCTTCTTGATAGATTCCTCATTTTTGGATGTGTTTTCCTTCCCTCTTTTAAAAGGAGATCCTCAAACCGCTCTCAGAGATCCTTGGTCTGTAGTGATCACAGAACAGGCAGCCCAAAAATATTTCGGCAATAAAGAACCTTTAGGCAAAACACTTGTTTATGAAAATAAATACAATTTTCTAGTCACAGGAATACTCAAAGACCTTCCTGATAATTCACATTTCAAGTCAGACATTTTTGCATCCATAAAGTGTGCTGATGACCTTTATTGGGATGGCTTTCTGAATGACTGGACCCAGAGCAGTGTTCATAATTACATTCTGCTTAAAAAGGGAGTGAATCCCCAAGAATTCGAAAAAAAGCTGACCAATTATTTAAAAAATAGGCTCACCTCAACCTCCAATGGAGGGAATGCGGCTCCAATTAAAATTCATCTCCAGCCTCTCACTCGTATTCATCTGCACTCTCATTATTTTGCGGAACTTGAGAAAAACAGTGATGTAAGGTTTGTCTATTTTTACTCATTAATCGGCATTATCATCCTTCTTATCGCCTGTTTTAATTTTATGAATATTTCTACCGCCAGCGCCTCCTCTCGTTATATAGAAGTTGGGATGAGAAAAGTCATAGGAGCAAACCGAAAGCAGTTGATAGGACAATTTTTGAGTGAATCCATTATTCTTTCTTTTATGTCTCTTATTATAGCTCTCCTAATAGCTCAGCTTTTCCTTCCTCTATTCAGCCAT
>DASRVI010000010.1:0-4596 GCA_035655135.1 Acidobacteriota bacterium
TTCTTCTCTATCCATAGTAAATCAACTATAAAAAATTTAAGTAACTAAGTCAATCAACCTGGACTATTCATAAAAAAAAAGGCGTTGTTTTCATTATTAATTTACAACCAAAATCGAGTCTGATAAAATCAGGTCATGAAGAAAGTCGTCATCCTTGATTTTGGTTCACAGTACACTCAACTCATTGCTAGAAAGATAAGAGAGTTAGGCGTTTTTTCAGAGATTTATCCTTTTTTTGCAGAACTTTCAGAGATAAAAAAAGAAGATCCTGGAGCGGTTATTCTTTCGGGAGGGCCTCAGAGTGTTTATGATAGGAATGCCCCTAAATCATCCTTTGATATCAAGGAACTAGGAGTTCCTGTGTTGGGAATATGCTATGGACTTCAATTCATGTCTGATTCATTGGGGGGCCGTGTCGTCTCATCACCAAAAAGGGAATATGGTTTTGCCTCTCTTGAGATAAAGAATGGAGATGGACTCCTGGAAGGGATAGACAATCAAAGTCAAGTGTGGATGAGTCATGGGGATCAAGTGTTAAAAATTCCTCCAGGATTTACAGTAACCGGTGTGACAGAAAATTGTGATAAAGCGGTGATAGAAAATACCAAGGATAAGCTTTTTGGAGTGCAGTTTCATCCGGAGGTCATTCACACTCATCAAGGTCAAAAAATTCTATCAAACTTTCTTTTTAAAATTTCTGAAATGAAACCAAAATGGAATATGGGATTTTTTATTGATAAAAAAGTACAGGATATGAGGGAATCAATAGGAAATCAAAAGGTGATATGCGGTCTTAGTGGAGGTGTGGATTCTCTGGTGACATCTCTTCTGGTAAAAAAAGCTGTAGGAAAAAACCTAACATGCGTGTTTGTTAATAACGGCCTTTTACGAAAGGGTCAGTATAAAAATCTATCTCACAAATTCAGAAAAGAATTTAAGCTTGAAGTCGCAGCTGTGGATGCCACTGATATATTTTTGGAAAAGCTGAAAGGAGTGATTCCACCAGAGGAAAAAAGGAAAATTATCGGCAGGGAATTTATAAAAATATTCGAGGAGGAGGCTGAGAAAATAGGTGGGGCCAAATTTCTGGCTCAGGGCACTATTTATCCTGATGTTATTGAGAGCAATCCAGTTACAGGACCTTCCTCCAGTATCAAGTCCCACCACAATGTGGGGGGCCTTCCTGAAAAGCTGTCTTTTAAACTGGTGGAGCCTCTTAAAGAACTTTTTAAGGATGAAGTGAGAAAACTCGGAATTAAGTTAGGAGTTAAAGGAGATTTTATTTATCAGCATCCTTTTCCAGGGCCGGGTTTAGCTGTGCGAATCGTAGGTGAAGTCACAAAAGACCGCTTAAAAACTATCAGGGATGCGGATGCTGTTGTGATCGATGAGGTGCGAAAAGCAGGGCTTTATAATGATTTATGGCAGGCCTTTGCTGTGCTGCTTCCGGTTAAATCAGTGGGAGTTATGGGGGATAAAAGGACCTATCAATGGGTTGTTGTGGTGAGACTGGTGCAGAGTGTTGATGGTATGACCGCTGGATGGTTTCAGGCAGACCCTTCTTTATTATCCAGAATATCAACCAGAATTGTTAATGAGGTTGAAGGGGTCAATCGAGTTGTGTACGATATAACGTCAAAGCCCCCAGGAACTATTGAATGGGAATAAAAAATGGCAGATAAATTCATACATCTTCACAATCATACAGAATACAGTGTCCTGGACGGAGCCATGAAGATCGAGTCTCTTCTTAGAAAAGCCAAGGAATTTAAAATGGACGCAGTGGCCATGACTGACCACGGCAATATTTTTGGAGCAGTTCAATTTTTTAATTTAGCCAGAGAAATAGGGATAAAACCTATTCTGGGATGCGAAATGTATGTGGCACCTAAAAGCCGAAAACATAAAAAACCATCCCCTAATGGCCCTAACCATCATCATTTTTTGTTATTGGTAAAAAATGAGACTGGCTACAGAAATCTTTGCAAACTCATAACTTTAAGTTATCTGGAAGGATTTTACTACAGACCCAGAATAGACAAAAAGCTTCTTTCTAAGCATAAGGAGGGTCTCATTGGCTTTTCAGCTTGTTTAAAGGGAGAGATCAATGAGTATTTGGCTCAGGACTTAGATTTGGAAGCAGAACAGGCAGCAAAAGATTATCTGTCTATTTTCGGTGAGGGAAATTTTTTCCTTGAAATACAGGACCATGGTTTGAAAGACCAGAAGAAAATCAATCCTAAAATTATCCAGATGGGAGAAAAAATGAATATCCCACTGGTGGCAACAAATGATATTCATTATTTAGAAAAAAAAGATGCCGAAAGCCATGATGTTTTGCTTTGCATCCAAACCAATAAGAAAGTTAAAGACAGAGATCGGATCAGGTTTGGTTCAGAGGAGTTTTATTTGAAGTCTCCTGATGAGATGTCTGAGTTGTTCAGCCATGTTCCTGAAGCACTGGAAAATACTCATAGGATAGCTGAACAATGTGACTTCAATTTGGTTTCCAGCGGATATCATTTGCCTAACTTTGAGCCACCTAAAGGTTTCAGCCTGGATGATTATTTTGAAAAAGTGGTTAAAGAAGGATTTGAGAAAAAAATGGAATTACTTCAGCCCCGAATAGAGAAAGGAGAGCTTTCGAGCAGAGAAGAGTATGAGAAGCGGTTGATAAAAGAGATGAAACTGGTCAGGGAAATGGGTTTTGAAGGTTACTTTTTAATTGTATGGGACCTTATTAGAGAAGTTAAATCAAAAAATATTCCTGTAGGACCAGGAAGGGGTTCTGCAGCAGGAAGCCTGCTGGCTTACTCTTTAGGAATCACAGATTTGGATCCTCTGGAATATGACCTTTTGTTTGAAAGATTTCTAAATCCAGAGAGAATAAGTCTCCCAGATATAGATATAGATTTCTGTGGACGACGGAGGGATGAAGTCATCTCTTATATAAGAAATAGATATGGAAAAGAAAATGTATGCCAGATCATTACTTTCGGCACCATGGCGGCCAGACAAGCAGTCAGGGATGCAGGGAGGGCTTTGGACATCCCCCTATCCAAAGTAGATAAAGTGGCCAAAATGATTCCTCCTTTTGGGGATGATGCCTCTATAGAAGCCGCATCCAAAAAAATGCCTCAATTGAAGAAATTAAAAAAAGAAGATCCTGTGGTTTCAGAACTTCTGTCCGTGGCTAAAAATTTTGAAGGACAGATAAGACATCCTTCCATACATGCCGCCGGAATTGTCATTACCCCAAAACCGCTGGTAGAATTTCTGCCATTATACAAATCAGCCAAGGACGAAGTCACCACTCAATTTCCTATGCAGGATATCGAAGCTTTAGGTCTTCTTAAAATGGATATTCTAGGATTAAGGAATTTAACGGTCATTCAAGATACAGTCAATATTGTAAAGAAGGATTTGGGAGAGGAGATTGACATTGAGAACCTTCCTTTGGATGATGAAAAAACTTTTCAGCTTTTCCAAGCTGGGAGTACAGATGGAGTTTTCCAGTTCGAAAGTTCTGGCATGAAAGATCTGTTGAGAAGACACAGACCTGATAATTTCCGTGACCTTATCGCATTAAACGCCTTGCACAGGCCAGGTCCTTTACAGAGTGGAATGACCGAGGATTTCATCAAAAATAAGAATTACCCAGAGAATGTTAAGTACGATATCCCTGAACTTGAACCTATACTCAAGGAAACCAAGGGACTTATAGTCTATCAGGAACAAGTGATGAGGATAGCCACGGATATCGCTGGTTTCTCTATGGCTGAGGCGGATCTACTGCGCAAGGCTATGGGGAAGAAAAAGCATTCAGTGATGAGAGACATGAAGAAAAGATTTATGGAAGGTGCAAAAAATAAAGGAGTCAGCAAAGAAAAAGCCAAAGAGATATTTGAAAAGATTAAATTCTTTGCCGGGTATGGCTTTAACAAGTCTCACAGCGCAGCTTATGCCTACCTTGCATATCATACGGCTTATTTGAAGGCACATTATCCTGTTTATTTTATGGCCTCTTTATTGACATCTGAAGCTGAGAAGGGTGATACAGCCAAAGTGGTCAAATATATTGATGAATGTAACAAGATTGGAATTAAAGTTTTGCCTCCAGATATTAACGAGAGTGAATTGATATTTACTGTTAAAGGAAATGATATTCGTTTTGGATTGTCTGCTGTTAAGAATTTAGGAAGTAATCCAGTTAAAGAAATCTTAGAGGCAAGGAAAAAAGTTGGAAAGTTTAACTCTCCTTTCGACATTTGCCGCAATATAAGCCCGAAATCTTTTAATAAAAAAGCCATAGAGAGTTTGATAAAGTCGGGGTCTATGGATAGTTTTGGTTTAAAAAGATCCCAGCTCTACAGCTTAATAGACAGCATCATCAAATACACTCATGATATATACAAGATAAGATTTTCTAACCAGGAAATGCTTTTTGGGGCGAAACAGCTGGACCCTCCGCCCATTCCTCCTGAAATTAAGAGGATGCCGGAATGGGATAAGGCAGAACTCCTGGCTAATGAGAAATCAGTATTAGGTTTTTACCTCACAGGGCATCCTTTGGCTCGATATGATAGAGGAATAAAG
>DASRVI010000011.1:0-9823 GCA_035655135.1 Acidobacteriota bacterium
CCAAGCAGATTAGAGATGGATACATCCATTCCATAGTGACTATAGGGCCGGAACGATATAATGAGCTTTATTTAAAGCTGAGAAATCTTAACCGTATTCTTGCCTGGGCCCATTCCCGAGTGATAGAGAATATTCTGGAAGAAGTGCCCTGCACTCTTGCTGTCACGGATCAGTTCGGAGATCAAAGATTTGTCATCAATGCCCTGATGAAAAAAGGCAGAAACATTGAACTGGAGCAGAGAACAAAAGCTGAAGAAGATATGGCTGTAGCCGCAGCTTCCATACTGGCAAGAAGTGAATTTCTGAGGAGACTTTATTATCTGGGAAAGGATTTTAAGGTGGAACTTCCCAAGGGCTCTTCTCCCAGGTCCGAGGAAACAGGAGTGGAACTGGTCAAACTTTATGGGCCTGGTATTTTGAATAAATTGGCCAAAAGACATTTTAAATTAACAAAAAGAATTTTAGAAGCCGCCAAAGGATGATTTTTTACAGGAGATCAAAAAGTGGATAAAATAAAACGGTTTTATTTTAAGGATCCTTATCAAACAGAATTTGAGTCTGAAGTTAAAAGCGTGTCTCAGAAACAAGGAAAATATTTGGTGATGCTTGAGCAGACCTGTTTTTATCCTGAATCTGGGGGTCAGCCTGCAGATCAAGGACAGATAAATGGGATTCCTGTGGTCCATGTTTTTGAGGAAAACGGAGAGGTTATCCATGTGTTAGAGAGCAAAGTAAGATCTAAAAAAGTTACAGGGAAAATTGATTGGAAGAGAAGGTTTGACCACATGCAGCAGCATGCGGGTCAGCATATTCTTTCCCAGTGTTTTCATAGATTGGTAAAGGGCAAAACGGTTTCTTTTCATTTGGGAGAAGATAATTCCACTTTGGATATAGACATAGATAAGATATCAAAACATGATCTTTTCAAAGTGGAAGAGATGGCTAATCAAATTGTTTTTGAAAACAGGGAGATCAAGACTTATTTTTTACCTGAAAAGAAAATTTCTGATGTGCCGCTTAGAAAGCCTCCTAAAAAGCATGGATTGATACGAATTGTTGAAGTGACAGGGTTTGAGTATTCTGCTTGTGGGGGCACCCACCCCAAATACACAGGTGAGATCGGGATGATAAAAATAGTTGGGCAGGAAAGGATTAGGCAAAATCTCCGCTTCATCTTTGTTTGCGGACACAGAGCGTATAGTGATTATACCAGAAAAGATAAAATCCTTACTGAGACTGCTGTGATGCTGTCTTCCCATGAAGAGGATGTCCCCCCTTCTGTGGAAAAGCTTTTTTATGATTTAAAGGAGCAGAAAAAAAAGAATCGGAAAATATCCAAAAGATTGAGTGAGATGAAGGCAGAAAAGATCATTAAGGACGCCAGCGGCCCTGTGATAAAAAAAATCTTTAAAAAAAAGACCAAAGATCAAATTCGCATCCTAGCTCTTCATATCATCAAAGAACCTGGATTTTATATCATTTTTGGGGTGATTCAAGATGACATGGCTCATTTGGTGCTAGCCCGTTCTGAAGATATTGATTTTGATGTGCGGAATCTTATCCCCGAAATCTCTTCAGTGATGAAAGTTAAAGGAGGGGGCCGTCCTTCTCTGGTGGAGCTGGTGGGCGAAGAGCCGGATAAACTCGAAACAGCCCTCAACAAAGCCTATGAATCCATCCCCGCTAAATGAGGCGAGGTTTGGCTAAGATCTCCATGACCTTCAGGTCAAAAAAATTCTGAGCGTGGGAGGGTTTTAGAAGTAGAGCGGTGTCTGCTCCTTGGGAAGTTCCACCTATGGAGATGCATTCTTGACTGGTGGGAACAAGGCCGGCATCAGCAGCCATAAGAGCGATTTCTACAGCGACTTTGGTTCCTTCTCCAAAAATTCTTAATGTGTAAGCTATGATTTCTTCCAACTCATAAGTTCCCAACTTTTTCCTCACGGCTCTCCCCACTCCTCCTAAGGCATGCTGGCAGGTTAGGATTTTCACTCCTGATTTTTCCAGCTTCACTTTATTTTCCTTTTTAAGCTGCTGATGATCGGGTTTGAGAAATCCTGTGGAATGAGTGACTACCACCAGATTTCTGTTCTTGAAATAGGGCGCTGCCTTCAGACCTGTGCGCCCGGAACAGGAGGCGATGAGAATATTTTTGATGTTTTGTTCCTCTGCTTTTTGAGCCGCGATTTCAAGGGTTTTTTGAGTGTTTTCGTTTCCCGGATTTTCAAAGATATAACATGTTGTTTGTTGATATTCCATGGATTTTCTCCTCTCTAAATGTTGAACGTATAGAATCCAAATCATATCACAGGCAAATGTCTGATTTGAACCATTTCTTTTTCCTTACGTAGAAATATTGTAGAATTAAATATTATTTTAATAAGGATAATATAGATTAAAAATGGCTAGAGTGCATGTCGGTGAATCCATATCCATGTCCATTGGTTCTCTGTGGGCCAATAAATTAAGGACATTTCTCACTCTTCTAGGAATTATCATTGGAGTGCTCACCATTATTGCTGTGGTTTCCATTATCCAGGGTCTCAATGACTATGTTTATGAAAAGATGTCTTTTTATGGAGCCAATGACTTCTCGGTTTCCAAATTCTCATTTATAGGGACTTCCCTTCAGGGATATAGAGAGCAGCTCAAAAGAAAAGACTTGACTCTTGATGACATGAGGCTTATCCGTGACCGATGTGAATACTGCGAGTTAGTAGGAGCCTCAGTGAGCACCAGCCGAACCGTTAAATTCGGAAGCCAATCTTTGAGGAATGTCTCAGTAAGAGGGGCCACCTATATCGATCATTTGATCGGGAGCGTGGAAGAACTGGGACACGGACACCATATACTGAAGGAGATGGAAGACCATTCACGCCGAGTGTGTGTGATCGGAGCGGATATTGCTGAGAGGCTTTTTCCTCATCTAAACCCCCTAGGAAGACAGATCAAAATAGGAAACCACCGTTTCAAGGTCATAGGAGTGGCTAAAACCAAAGGGAAAATATTGGGTATGAGTCAAGATAATTTTGTCCGGATTCCCATCACCACATTCCAGAAAATATACGGATCAAGAAGAACCATTACCATAAACATTCACACCCAGTCTCAAGAGCATATGGACCTGGCTCAGGAAGAAGTGCGGACTATTCTAAGGACTAAAAGACACATTCCTTTTGGTGAACCCGATGACTTTTCGTTTCAGACATCGGATCAGTTTATTCAGATTTATAAAAGCGCCACCACAGGGATTTACTTTGCCATGATCGCTATCTCTTCTTTAGCGCTGATTGTGGGTGGAATCGTAGTCATGAACATCATGCTGGTTTCGGTTACCGAAAGAATCAATGAAATCGGGATAAGGATGGCGGTGGGAGCCCGAAGGACAGACATTCTTTTTCAATTTCTTATAGAGGCAGCCACTTTATCCACTATCGGGGGTGCCATAGGGATTATTCTTGGATTTATTCTCGCCAGAATCATATCTGCGGCCACATCCATTCCTTCCAGTGTGGATCCTGTATCCATTGTCATTGCTGTGGTGGTTTCCGCGTCCATTGGAATATTTTTCGGCATCTATCCAGCTAATAAAGCATCCAGTCTCGACCCCATAGAAGCATTGAGGTCAGCTCTATGAGAACAGGAATCTTTAAAGATGTTTTCCAGATGTCTCTGGATTCTATCAAATCCCACAAACTCCGTTCTTTCCTCACTCTTCTAGGGATCATGATCGGCGTCATGACTGTGATCGCCATGGTCTCTGTGGTTCAGGGCCTCAATAAAACATTTCTCAGTGAGCTGGAAGCCGTAGGACCCGATGTCCTCATGATAAGTAAATATGAACCAGGAATCACAGTGGGAAATATGTCTGATGAAGAAAGACAAAGAAAAGACCTGACTTTTGAAGATGCGGTGGCTATAGAAAACGAGTGTTCTTTAGTTGAAGCAGTGGCTGTGGATATTGTGATTTCATTGTTTGAATCCATTCCTATTAAATATCGAGGAATAGAAGCGTCTGCAGACACCATTATTCTTGGGGCGAATGAAGATTTTCCCAGGGTCCTTTCTGTTTATCGTCCAGAAAGAGGACGGTTTATAACCGAAGCCGATATGAATCACCGCACCAAGGTGTGTGTTCTGGGCGCAGACGTTAAAGAAACTCTTTTTCCTCATACAGATCCCATAGGAAAAGAAATAAGAATCGGAGCCCACAGATTTACAGTCATAGGGGAGACGGAGAAAAGAGGAGCTATGTTTGGACAGAGCCGAGACAACATCGTGGTGATTCCCTTGACCACAGCCTTGAAGCATTTCTCTTATGACTTGAGCAATATTGAGATCACAGCGGTTCCCACAAAGCATGAATATTATGAAGAGGCTAAAGAACAGATCATCAATGTTCTCCGCAGACGAAGACAGGTTCCAGTGGGTAAACCCAATGACTTTGCTCTTTTCGGGCAGGAAACCATGCTTGACCTTTACAACCAGCTCACGGGAGCTGCTTATCTGGTTATGATCGTGATATCCTCAATTGGGTTGCTGGTGGGAGGAATCGGAGTCATGAACATCATGCTGGTCACGGTCAAAGAAAGAACCAGAGAAATAGGGATACGAAAAGCCATTGGAGCGCGCTCGTCAGATATCCAGAACCAATTTCTTATTGAAACCATTATCCTTACAGGAGTGGGAGGGGCCATGGGGCTTTTGCTTGGATTCGCCATTGCTTTTATTGTGAGAATCGCAACTCCCCTCCCTGCATCAGTCACCCCCTGGTCTGTAGCCTTAGGACTTTTTGTATCCATATCCGTGGGGCTTTTCTTTGGTATCTTCCCAGCCCAAAAAGCAGCCAAAGTAAGTCCTATCATTTCCCTGCACTACGAATAACAGATGAAATTTGGGTATAGCTTGGGCTCCGTTCAAACGTTCTGAAGGAAAGGGTAGGGGGATTCCTCACCCCATGCCCTTTTCCCTCAGAAGCAAACTTGACTCGTGAATAAATCAGACAACGGGATTTATTAAGATGTTGATATTTATTGGGGGCTTGAGTAAAATGATTTCTAGAAAAAAGTAAATATATTCCAAGGGATATGACATGAGAAAGATATTTGTGATTGGATGTGTGGTTTTTTTTATGATTGTTCTTGTTCCGGATACAAATGCCCAGACAGGGATTTATATTGGCCCTCATCTGGGTATTTCAGCCCCAAAACCCACTCTGGAGGGTGTTGAATTAGACACAGATACTACTTTTCTTTATGGAGTGAGAGCTGGAGTAAAGATTGCATTGTTTGGTTTAGAGATTAATTATTTTCAGGCAGCTCACAATCTTGACCTTGGACAGATTGCTCCTTTTGGCTGGAGTGAGAGAGAAGTGGATTACAATTATCTGGGTCTTAATTTCAAATGGTTTTTCCCTATAGTCTTTATCCATCCTTATCTGACTGTGGGCTATGGATATTATACAGCAAACATATCTGAAATTGATAAAGACACAGTGAGAAAATTGAATGTTGGCGCAGGGGTGGAGGTTCATATAGGCAAAAAGTTTTCCCTTCTAGCAGAGGGAAAATATCAAAATCTTGACTTTGATTTAGACCACCTGGATTTTGGATTCAAAGACTTTACTTTTAGTGGTGGATTTAACCTGTATTTTTGAGCAGCAAGAAAATCGCCATTTTTTTATGAATAACCCAGGATGTCCTAATTTATTCACGAGTCGAGGTTGTAGGCTTGATGAAATTCAGGTGTGGCTGAAGCGACATTAAAGATTTAGCCTTCTGATGAGTTTTTTGAGGGAATCCGGCGAAGCCGGGCGCCGAGTATGTTTGACCCACGGACGGGGGGAGTTACGCAGGCGCCGAGAAAAACGAAGAAGAATGGCGTTAAAAATCTTTAGTAAGCACAAGCTAGGCCTGAATTTCAAATCGGCTTGCCTGTAAGGTAAAATATGTATGCATTAGATTAAAATCATAACAGAAGTAAATTAATAATCATGTTCTTTACAAATAAATCAGTGATAAAAGGTCAGATCATTATAAATTTGTATATTGTTGCATACATATTTCATGAATAACTCAGGAAAAATGCGTTTAAATAAATACTTAGCCAGAGCAGGGATCACCTCCCGAAGAAAAGCAGACAAACTTATTGAACAGGGAAGAGTCCGAGTTAATGGAAAAGTGGTGACTATGCTGGGCACCAAAATCATACCCAAACAGGATAAAGTAGAAGTGGATGGAAAAACAGTCAAACCAGAGGAAAAACTGTATTTGATGCTCAACAAACCCCCTGGTTTTCTTGTGACTTTGGATGATCCTTTTAACAGGCCCACTATAAAGACACTTCTCCCGGATTTGGGAGTCCGTGTTTTTCCGGTGGGGAGGCTAGATTTAAACAGCGAGGGACTTCTTCTTTTAACTAATGACGGAGAACTCGCCCATCATCTCATGCATCCTCGCTATAATATTAAAAAGGTCTATATGGTCAGAATAAAGGGTCAAATACAGAGCAGAGACTTGAAAGAATTGTCTAGAGGAGTCCATCTGGATAATCAAAGAATTTCTCCAGACAAGGTCAAACTCATTAAAGAGGACTCGGACACCTCTCTTTTAAAAGTCAAAATACATGAAGGGAAAAAAAGAGAGATTCGGAGGATGTTTCAGTCAATCGGCTGTCAAGTTGTGAGTTTAAAACGAATTCAGTTTGCCGGATTGAAATTAGGAAATCTGGAAAAAGGCAAGTGGCGTTATTTAAGACCTGAGGAGATAGAAAAACTTAATTCTTGAATTATCTTTAACCTGACTTATTCATAAAAAAATGGCGATGTTTTCATTATTAATTTTGATTTAGCGCTATACAAGATTTTTTTCAATAACCATTATCTGATATTTTTTCTTGTTTATATTTTCAATTTTAATCGCCATTTTTTCACCATTGAGGCGAGCCGATCTTACGGCATCTGCTTCGTTACAGGGCATTCGCAGTGAAGGACCACGGCTAATGTCATTACGAGGAGCGAAGCGACGTGGTAATCTCATTGTTCTTCGTATCCATATGAGATTGCCGCGCTCCCTTGCGGTCGCTCGCAATGACGCAGCAATCTCGACTCGTGAATAAGTCAGGCTTAACCTGACCTATTCATAAAAAAAGGACGATGTTTTTATTTTTTGCTTTTTTTGGGTGGAGCGGAAAATTTTTTCCAGCTTTCAGCCAGTCGTTCCAGTTCTTTGTCCACTAGATAATTGACGGTATCTGGCTCAAAACTTCCGTCTTTCTTCTGTTTTCCAGCTTTGATGCCGGTCAGAATTTCTATACCGTCATCAATTGTCTTAACTGGATAGATGTGGAATTTCCCTTTTTCCACAGCCTCAACAACATCTCTTCTCAGCATCAGATTTTTTATGTTTCCATCAGGAATGATCACTCCCTGTTTCCCAGTGAGTTTTTTTGATTTACACACGTCATAAAATCCTTCAATTTTTTCATTAACCGCTCCAATAGGCTGAACTTCTCCTTTTTGATTGAGAGATCCTGTGACCGCAATATCTTGTCTAAGAGGAAGGTTTGAGAGACTTGATAATATAGCATAGACTTCAGTAGAAGAAGCGCTGTCTCCGTCCACTCCAGAATAGGACTGCTCAAACGCTAAGCTGGCTGAAAGGGCAAAAGGTTTGTTTTTGGCATATTTGTTCCTGAGATAGCCGGCTAGAATAAGCACTCCTTTGTTATGAGTCCGTCCGCTGAGGTCAGCCTCTCGTTCAATATTTATAACCCCGGCTCGACCTACAGCTGTAGTGGCTGTGATGCGGGTTGGTTTACCAAAATAAAACTGGTCTAGACGGTAGACTGAGAGGCCGTTTACTTGACCCACTTCTGAACCGGTGGTTTCAATCATGAGAGTGCCTTCTTCGATCATTTCCTGAATTTTGTCTTCTACAAGGCTGACTCTTTCAAATCGCTCTTCAACAGCTTTTTCAATGTGTTTTCGGCTGACCATCTTTGCTCTTGATTTTTTAGCCCAATAGTTGGCTTCACGTATGATGTCAGCCACATGATGAAATCGGGTTGAGACTTTCTTTTGTTTTCCCGCCATTCTTATGCACTGTTCAATCAGCGCCGCCATTCCATATTTATCCATAGGCTTCAATTCATCTTCATCAATAATTTTTTTGGTAAAATCAGAATATTCTTGAATGGTCTTATTGGTCAGCCTGGTTTCTGAATCAAACTCTGCTTTGACTTTGAATATTTTTTTAAAATCCACATCCTGATAATAAAGAAGGTCATAGATAAAAGAGTCTCCGATGAATATGACTTTCACATTAATTTGTATGGGCTCTGGTTTGGGGCCTTTAGTGGAGAAAAGGAAGAGTGAAGCATAGTTTTGTATCTCTAGAGTCTGGTGTTTGAGAGCTCTTTTTAATGAAGGCCAAACCCCTGGTTCTAAAAGGGCATCCAAAGCACTGATGACAATATAACCTCCGTTTGCTTTGAGAAGAGAACCTGCTTTGATCTTTGTGAAATCTGTTTGCAGTAAGCCAAACCGATTCATGCTGGATTCAATGGAGCCAAATAGATTCACATAGTTTGGATTTTTTTCCATGATAATGGGAGCGCCTTCTAACTCTGAATTGTCCACGATGAGATTAGCCCTGTACTTGACAAACGGATCCATGGGCAGTCTTTCTTTTTGTTGAATCTTTTGTGATTTAAAAAGGTCAATGTTTTTTAAGAGGTCTTCTTCCACATAATCCAGGTGTTTCTCTATTTTTTCTGAGTTGTACTTATCCCTGACTTTATCAACCATTTCTTTGATGACGGGAATGATGGATTTTTCATCCCACTTTTTCAGCATTTCATGGGTTTCTTCTTCGATCTTTTTCAATTTATTAAACACTTCTTCCAGCTTGTCAGTGAGAGCTTCATATTTTTTCTTAAGAGCATTAAACTTTTTTTTGGGGAATTTATCTTCTTTGACCAATTGGGCCAGTTTGTCGAAAGGAGTTGGCTTTTTATCAATAACAGGAACCAGGTCAGGTTTGACAAAAGTGCCGATTTGGACCTGGATGACAGTGAATCCTTCCTGAGATACTTCCTCCTCAAACTGTTGCAGGATTTTCTTTTGTTTTTTCTGCTGTCCTTCCACAATACTGTTTCTTTTATCTGTATAGAATTTACTTTTGAGAAGTTCGGGAATGTCTCTCTTCAGCACGTCGATCAAATTTTTCATATCATCTCTAAACAGTTTGCCCTTTCCAGAAGGAAGCATGATAAGAGTGGGTTCGTCCGGAGATTTGAAGTTATGAACATAAAGAATATCGTCAGGAGTGGCTTTGGTTTTTTCTATTTCTTCTAGAAATTTTTTTATGGTGGTGGTTCTTCCGGTTCCCACCATTCCAGTGATGAAGATATTATATCCGGTGCTTTTGATATCAAGTCCTGTTTGTATGGACTTTAACGCTCTTTTTTGGCCGATGATTTCCTTGCATTTTTTACAGGAATCTGTGGTTTCAAAAGGAATGGAGTCAGGATGAATCTCTTTATAAAGTTTATCTTTGGAAAGTTCCTCGAAATGGGATGCAGATTTCATATTTCATTCCTTTCTTCTAACCTGGATTATTCATAAATAAATGACGATATTCCTATTATTATTTTATCTTCAACGACCTGCAAGAGTTTTTCGAAAATGATTATCGAATCTTTTTTCCTGTTTATGTTTTTTATTTTAATCGCCATTTTTTTACCATTGAGGCGAGCCGATCTGAAATTCAGATATGGCTTGTGCTCGCTAAAGATTTTTAACGCCATTCTTCTTCGTTTTTCT
>DASRVI010000012.1:0-2113 GCA_035655135.1 Acidobacteriota bacterium
TATCTGCATTAGCCCTGACCTTCATATGCCTCTCTTCATCTGCCCACCCTAAAAATTTGGTAAAATATTGAAAGATATCTGACTCTTCTGGTTTCATATCTCCTCTTATAACCTGGATGATTTCTGATGGCCGGGTTTCAATTTCTCCCACCATGACTTCCCCCAAAGCACCATCGATTGAAATCGAATCTCCCTCTTTTACGGTCTCTCCTTTAACTTTAAAATGCTTTGCTTCTTCATTCAAAGATATGTCTCCGCATCCCACTACTGCTGGTTTTCCCATCTGTCTGCCGACCACAGCTGCGTGGGAGGTCATTCCGCCTGTGGCTGTCAAAATTCCCTGAGAAGCGCTCATTCCATGGATATCATCGGGAGATGTCTCATCCCTCACCAGGATCACTCTCTTTCCCTCTGCTTTCCATTCCACAGCCTCATCCGAAGAAAAAACGACTTGTCCGGCAGCAGCTCCGGGAGAAGCGGCAAGACCTTTAGCCAGGACTTCGTATTTCTCTTTTTCCTTGGGATCAAAAACAGGATGGAGGAGCTGGTCTAAGGCAGAAGGCTCCACCATCATCAGTGCTTCCTCTTTTGTGGCGATTCCTTCCTCTACTAAATCAACCGCTATCTTTATCGCAGCCTGTCCGGTTCTTTTTCCATCTCTGGTCTGGAGCATATAAAGTTCATTTTCTTGAACGGTGAATTCAAAGTCTTGTACATTGTGGTAATGTTTTTCCAGCTGCTCTGTCACTTCTAAAAGCTGTTTATAGACTTCAGGCATATCTTTTTCCAGTTCTTTAAAGGGAGATGGAGTCCTGACACCAGCGACCACATCTTCACCTTGAGCATTGATAAGGTATTCTCCATAGATTTCTTTTTCTCCTGTGGCCGGATCTCTAGTAAAACCAACTCCGGTGGCAGAAGTGTCTCCAAAGTTGCCAAAAATCATAAGCTGGATATTCACAGCTGTTCCTAAATCGTCCGGAATATGATGTATGTTCCTGTAGGTGACAGCGCGGGGATTGTCCCATGAACTGAACACGGCTGATATAGCTAAAAACAGCTGCTCTTTGACATCCTGAGGAAATTCTTTTCCTGTATTATCCTTGATAATCTTTTTATATTCATTCAATATTTCTTCTAGCGTCTCTTCTGGGAGCTGTGAATCAACCTGGATGTCCTTCTCCTTTTTTTTGGCTCTCAATATATGTTCAAACTTTTTCTTGGGAATCTCCAAAACCACATCTCCGAACATTTGGATCAATCTTCGGTAACAGTCCAAAGCAAACCGCCTGTCATTGCTTTTCTGGGCCAATCCTTCCACGGTTTCATCATTCAAACCCAAATTCAAAATGGTATCCATCATACCAGGCATTGAAAACTTGGCTCCTGAGCGAACAGAGACCAGCAAAGGATTTTGTTTATAACCAAACTTTTGGTCTGCTGTCTTTTCTAATCTTTCCAGGTTTTTGAGGATTTCCTCTTTAACTTCTTCAGGAAGTTTATTTCCTTTTTCCAAAAATAAAGTACATACATCTGTAGATACTGTAAATCCTGGAGGAACTGGGAGTCCTATTCCAGCCATTTCCGCCAGATTCGCTCCTTTGCCACCAAGGAGCGCTTTCATATTTTTATTGCCTTCCGCGCGATTCTTTTCAAAAAAATAAACATATTTTTTAGCCAATTTTACCTCCTTTTTCAATCAAACTGACTCTTTCAATAACACGCCTTGATTTCAATTTTAATTATTCTTTCCTGCCTTGATTCTGAATTCCTGAGATAAAAAATTCTCATCAAAACAAATCTGTATCTTATGAATGTGATATCAACCTTGCCTGCAGTTATCCAAACAATTCAGGTTGAGTTTCTGGGATTAAATACAGTGTTCTCCTATTTTAAAGGACTCTTTCACTCAGGTCAAATATTTAAACTAAAGTGCAAGCATCTCTAAAACCGTGATACAGATGATGTATGATGTTTGTTAAGGGGAGAGGGAAAGGGATGAGAAATCCCCTGTGAGGGCGGAGCGGGCATGGTTCCTCTTTAGAGGAGAGCGAAGCCCGAACCGGGAGAGAGATTCCACGCTGGGGAATCGAGCGGGTGACGAATCCCTTGC
>DASRVI010000013.1:0-5738 GCA_035655135.1 Acidobacteriota bacterium
TACAGGATTTGCTTAATGGTCGACCACGGAAAGTATTGGATTTTGAAACACCTTATGAGGCCTTTGAAAAATTGGCGGGTGTTGCGTTAGAACCTTGAAACCAAGTAAGTTCAAAATATCCTTTTTAAAGCAGGAGCCTCCAAAACCAATGCTTTCTTTTAAAAATTTATGGCCGATCCGGGTGTCTGTTCCCACGGATTTGGAAATCTCAGTGATATCCGCTTCGGTTTTCTCGCAAAGAGCTGAAATAGAATTTATTGAGGATATCCTCTGAGCGAGAAAAGCATTGGAAACCAGTTTGGAAAGTTCGCTGCTCCAGAGGTTGGTGGTGATTATTTTGTCTATGGGAACCCAGTTGGCGTAGATTTCAACCAGTTCTTCTCTGGCTTCAAGGCCATAGGCGGTCTCTCTTGAGCCAATAAGCACTCTATCAGGATTTTCTAAATCTTTTATGGCTGAACCTTCTGCCAGGAATTCAGGATTGGAAAGAACTTCAAAATGGATATCATTATTTTGTGACTTCAGGATTTTTTCCATGGTTAAAGCTGTTTTTACGGGGACTGTGCTTTTTTCAATGATGATTTTGGATGATTTGGCATATTTTTTTATATCCCTGGCTGTGTTTTCCCAATACTGAAGGTCGGCAGCCATTCCAGCCCCCACACCAAAAGTCTTGGTGGGCGTGTTGACACTGACAAATATGATGTCAGATTCCTCTATACCCTTTTTTATGTCGCCATTGAAAAAAAGGTTGCGGTTCCGGGTCTTTTTGATAATTTCTGAAAGGCCGGGTTCATAGATGGGCAGGCTGTCCGAATTCCATTGGGCAATCCGGTCTTTATCGATATCCACCACAGTGACTTTGTATTTAGGGCATTTGTGGGCGATCATGGTCATAGTGGGGCCGCCCACATAGCCGGCTCCGATGCACAGGATTTTTTTAGTGAATTTCATTTTTTTATTAACCTAAAATACAGTGACACGTACATATACATGTCACGTATTTTTGAAGTTGATAGGCTACCGCCGGTGGAAGTGGAGACATTTCCTGACACTTCTTCATTACTTTGATTCTATTTTTTTAGAAGGAACCCCCTAGTGATTAAAAAACTGTACTGACTTCAGCAGAGCCCTTTTGCTGTAAGTCTCTCACAAAAAGTTCTTGAAAAGAAAGGGCAGCTCAAAATAAAAATTCCATTTTTTTGGAACAAAACGACTAAACTGTTAAAAGGTTCCTTCATTTAAATTCCTATCTCAAACACAAGAGATGTACAATTTTTATACAAAACTGGACAGTTTGTCAAGAAAAATATAAAATTTTATTTTTGTTGCCAATTAAAAAAAAAGCTGATAGTATGGATAAAGTTATAAAGTTTATTCATAAAAACCTCCTATTGTTAGGGAGTTAGAGATGAAAATTGAAGTGTCAGGGAATCCATGGATCTAAAAGTCCTTATTCTTGATAAGGACCTCTCTCTCTATAATACAGTCAAAAATTTGCATTTCATACAGGATGGAAGTGTCTATTTTTCGGACACTCGAAGAGACCTCTACACCTTTGTCCGCAACAATGATATCAATGTGATCATCACTGAATTCAAAGACAAATCCTTGGATGGAATTTCCTTTGTGCAGGATATCAAAGCCTTTGATTCTCTTCTGGATGTGATTTTGCTGGGAAAACCTCTTGATTCAGAAAAAGTTTTGAACTTGATTCATAAAGGAGCCACAGATTATCTGGAAATGCCTCTCAAAGAGCAGGATTTGGAAAAGACCCTAAAAAAAATAAAAGACAAACGAAGGCTTCGGAAAAAAACACTCAAGCTTGAGACAGAGCTTGAGAAAGAATTCTCTTTTCAGGGTATGGTGGGAAAAAGCCCTTATATGCTTGAAATCTTTAACGTTATTGAAAAGATCGCTTCGTACTTTAAATGTGTCTTGATCACAGGAGAGGCGGGAACCGGAAGAAAAATGGCAGCTCAGGCTCTCTGCAGTCTAAGCCAGGCTCCCAATAAAAACTTTGTGATTTTTGACTGTGTGGCTGTGCCGGGAAGCCTATTTGAGCAAGAACTTTTTGGGTACAAAAAAGGAGCTTTTCAAGGAGCGGAAAAAACTCACAAAGGACTTTTTGAAAAAGCAGATAAAGGAGTGATCTATTTAGATGAGATTGGTGAGATGCCTCTTTCTTTTCAGCCAAAGCTGGCGCAGGTTCTTGAGGAGCAGAAGATCAAACCGCTAGGCGCCAAAGAGAAAAGGGAAGTTGATGTGAGGGTGATTGCTTCTTCAACCCGCAATCTTAAAGAACAGGTCAAAAAAGAGAAATTCAGCCAGGAATTATACAATCAGTTGAATAAAGTGGAGATTCATATTCCCCCGCTTCGGATGAGAGCCGAAGACATTCCCCTTTTGGTGAGACATTTCTTGAAAATGTTCAATCAAAAATACAACAAGGATATAAAAGGCGTGTCTCAGAAAGTGCAGAAGTTTTTTCACTCCTATGAATGGACCGGCAATGTGAGAGAGCTCAGGGATGTGATCGAGATTGCGGTTGAGGTTTCAGATAAAGATTTTATTGATATGGAAGGGCTGCCCCAGTATTTTCAGGAGTCTCTGACCCGACCTAAAAAAATTCCCTTTATTCGGAGAGAGGAACTTTCCACCATGGATGCCCTGGAAAAGGAATACATCATTTATCTCCTGAAAATCACTGACAGCAACATGACCGAGACAGCCAAAACCATGGGAATCTCTCGGAGCACGCTTTACAATAAGATCGAGAAGTACGGGATCCCGCATTAAAAACGAGATGAAATCTGAACCAGCAGCATCCATTTCCAAAGCGGAATGAGTTTGATTTTTGTTTCGCCTATTTCCTCTTCCCCTTCATCATCCTCAGTGATTATAATGAGGTCCTTTACATTCAGCTCTTGACCTGCATCCAACAATCCATCTATCTCTCTCTGTTTGGTTTTATATTCTGAGAGTGTGGTTGAAACCTGGATAGCTTGTTCTATTTTTAGTCCTTTTTTGACTATAAAATCCACCTCTTTTCCCCGTTTGGATTTCCAGTAAAAGATTTCTTTATTTCTGCGTAAAAGCTCTATAAAAACAAAGTTTTCGTAAATATGTCCTGAATCTTGTGAAAATTTAAAAGCCACTGATCGACTTAAAGCAGAATCAATCGAATAAATCTTTGAAGGATTGTAGATCTGTTTTTTTACAGAATAATCAAATAAATCAACACAAAAAAATAGATAAACATTTTCCAGAATCTCTAAATAGTTCTTTACTGTATTTAGGCTTTTAACTTCTATCAAATCTTTTAGACTGTTGTAGCTGTGTGTTTTGCCAATATTTGAGGATAGAAATAAAACAAGTTCTCTTATCTCTTTAATATTTTTTATTTTATATCGAGCAATGACATCTCGATAAATTATATCTTTTAGATACTGTTCAAGAAGAGTTGCATCTTTATTTTTTAAAACTTCAGGAAATCCACCAAGATCGATATATTCATTGAATAAATTTTTTATCTTTGCCCTCTTCTCTCGTAAATAAAGATCTTTTTGATGAAACTCATAGCCTCTTAATCGTAAAAACTCACAAAAAGAAAAAGGGAAGCAGGTTAACTGACGGTTTCTTCCTGTGAGAGCAGAGGCGATTTCTGAACTGAGGAGAGTCGCATTTGAACCAGTGACAAATATCTTTATGTCTTCAAATTCATACAATCTATTGACCCATTTTTCCCAGCCTTTGATATTCTGAATCTCATCAATAAAAATATATTTTGTTCCTTTGGGCTGATAGAGCTCTATGAATGTTTCATAAAGAGGTTCAAAGTCACTGTGTGAAAAATCAATAAACCTTTCATCTTCAAAATTTAAATAGAGGATATTATCAAAAGGAACATCATACTCTTTCATAATATCATTGCTGATTAATCTCATTAATGAAGATTTTCCAGATCGCCTAACACCTGTGATAATGACTGCTTCTTTTTGCTTTATATAAAATTTAATGATCTCCTGACTCTCTCTCTTTACTAAATCTTGAGATGAGGAAAACCTCTCTTTATGCTCTGCAATCAATTCCCTCAGTTTATTTTTATTCATGATTCTTATTCGTGATTCTTATTTATGATGATATGTTTTATATTTATTTGTTTTTTTAATCTATATTTCATTAGTATTGTAATATATTGGTCTATATATTGCAATAATAATATATTATAACCTGTTCACCTATTTTTTCACATACTTTTCTATTTCTTCAATAAAAGCATAAAAGTCTTTATGATTTTTTCTCACCAGTTCGACTAATTTTTCATCTGAAATTATCCAATATCTGTGGACTAGAGAATTCCTGAAATCAAAAAAAGGTTTTAACCTATCAACGGTGGATTTAGATAAAATGCCAATTTCGCCAGATTTGACAATGGTCTCGATATAACCTGTTACTGATTCCCCTTTGTCTTTAGTGATGATATGAATCAATGTGTTTGCCATTATTTCAGCAATTTCAATCAAAAGATATTTCAATCCCCTTATCAGCCAACTATCTGTCACTATTTGCTTATCTGTATATTTTTCTAATAAGTCTTCAATTTCAATATTCCGTTTCTTAATATCAAGGAGATAGTTGTCTAATCTTTCTTTATCTAAATTCATAATATTTCGGCTTCTTTGAGAATCCCCAGGCATTCCCTGACTTTATTAGAATTTTTTTCTATTTCATTGGTTCTTAATCCCGGATTTCTATCTAAAATCAACACTCCTTGCTTGAATATGTTATTCAGGAATTTAAAATTAATGTGATTCATCACAACTATATCAATATGATCTGCATCCAAAGGAATATTTTTTTTGTTTAATTCTCTTGATATTTTATGTTTTAAATCAGAAGTGATTTTAAAGACTTCTTCCTCTTTAGGAAGTGAAACAAAAATACCTATATCAATGTCTGAATGTTTTTTATCTTTTACGAAGGAACCAAATATGTAGGCAAACTCTATGTATTTCTCCTTATTGAGAGTCCTCTTTAAGATTGAAATTATTTGTTTATTCATTTTCGCATTATTATATCATAAAACATAAAGACAGAGGAAAAATAGGTGTTGGATAGGGTCATGATTTGGTGTAATATACAGATATGATTCAAATAAAGGAAATACAGAAGCGTCTTAAACCCTTATTTGAAAGAGAAAAAAGCATCCTTTTTGCCTATGTTTATGGCTCAGTGGCTCAAGAAAGAGCTCATGGAGAAAGTGATATAGATCTGGCTTTTTATCTGGATACAGACGGAGTGAAAGACACCTTTAAAAAAAGAGTCCTTCTTATTGAGGAAGCCCAGGCTCTTTTAAACAAAAAAGTGGAAATCGTCATCCTGAATGAGGTTTCTTCGATTTTCTTTAAATTTGTGGTTATTAAAGAAGGAAAGATGATCTTTGAGAGAGCACACGGTCAAAGGGTTGATTTTGAGCTCGCCACCATGCAGGAGTATTATGATTATCAGCCTTTTTTAGAAAAGTATAATAAAGCCTATCTGGAAAGATCTAAACGGTGACAGAACAGAGAAGATTAGAAGATATCGAGAATTTCAGAGAAGAGATTCTTGGCTTTCTTGAAAATCAGGTAAATAGGTAAGACGGTACTGTATTTTCGACATCCTGGATAGCGCAGGCCAGACTGTATTTTATGGCCTTTATCTGAATGGTGTTTTTTTGATCGAGAAAAAAGTTT
>DASRVI010000014.1:0-2449 GCA_035655135.1 Acidobacteriota bacterium
ACTCCTTTACCTCCCTTAAATTTTATGTATATGGGAAAACAGTGCCCAAAAACAGCTAGAAATCCGCAGATAAGTGAGAAAAACAGATCGTCAAAAAGTTCTAAGCATAGAAAAACAGGGATAAATCCTTTGATTACATCAAATAAAGCTGCTAAAAGAGCTGTTTTTTTATCAGTTAGTCTTAAAAGATTGGTGGCTCCTATGCTTCGGCTGCCAAAGTTACGAATATCTCGTTTATTGATTTTTAGATAAAGGAGGTAACCTGTTGGGATAGATCCAAATAAATAAGAAAATAAAGCAAATAATATTTTCATCTTAATGAGCTCTTAAAAAGTATATCATACACAGCTCCTTGAGGAGTTAAAGTGCTCTTAAATAAAGTCAATCCATTGACTTGTGTTTTCCCAAAGTCTTTATTTTCCACTCGTTCGAGTTCAGGAACAAGTTTTTGGATCTCTGCCTTTTTTTTGACTCTTCCTAAAGTTAGATGAGGGTGAAAACTTCTTTTCTCTTTAGAAAAGCCGATTTTTTCAGCTTCTGTTTCAATATCCGCATATACTCCTTTAATGAATGAATTATCTTCTATTCCAACCCAGATTACCTTTGGATTTTTGCTTTTTAAAGGAAAGGTGCCGATTCCAGAACAGGATAAATCAAAACAAAAATGCTTTTTGGAAACCTTATCCAGGATATTCTTTAATTGATCTGCTTTTGTCTCATCTATGTTCCCCAGAAATTTAAGCGTTAAGTGCATGGCTGATGGCTTGATCCATTTAACTCTTGAGCTTAATTTTTCAAAATGACGGATCATTCTTGTTAACTTCTTTTTTACTTCAGGATCGATTTCAATGGCAATAAAAGCTCTCATCCTAACCAGACCTCTTTTTAAATAAAATGGTACGTATCTTATTATAATAAAATATGTCTTCTCAACATATCCATTGCTTTTTGAGTGGCTCTGAACTTGACAGTACTTCTGTTTCCTAAGAAACGGTTCTGATTAATTTTCACCCCATTATCCCAGGATAAGGCGGTAAACACAAGTCCCACTGGTTTTTCTTTTGTGCCGCCTCCGGGTCCAGCTATCCCTGTTATGGCTAAACCATAATCTGTTCCAGATCTTTTTCTTATTCCCTCAGCCATTAAACTGGCAACCTCAGAACTCACAGCCCCGTATTTACTAATAACCCCTTTGTCCACTCCTAAAAGCCGGGTTTTGGCTTGATTAGAGTAGACTTGAACGCCTTGTAAAAAATATTGAGAGCTGCCAGGTATGTTTGTAATCCGATGCCCTAAAAATCCTCCGGTACAGGATTCTGCAATAGATAATGTTTTTTTGTTTTTAACCAGAAGTTTTCCAATAACTTCCTCTAATTCATCTCCATTTTCAGAAAATACATAATTTTTTAAACGCTCGGTTAATGATTCAATAAGGGGTTTAATTTGTTCTTCAGCTTGTTTGGAGGAAGCTACAGAATGACTTGTGATATGGATCTCGATCTGTCCTGGATGAGCTAAAACCGTTATATTCAATTCCGGTGATTTTGGGTATAGATCTGAAATCAGCATCTCTGTTCTGGACTCGGTGATTCCAGCCATTTTCAATATTTTATGAACTATAAATCCTCTTTTAAATGTATTCATCCTAGGCATAATACCGGATTCAAACATAGTCTTTAATTCAACCGGCGGACCAGGAAGGAGTATAGACACTCCTCCTGATTCTTCAATCCACAACCCAGGAGCTGTCCCAGCTTTGTTTTCAATAACTTCAGCTCCTTTTATAATAAAAGCCTGTTTTTTATTGGAGGGAGCCATGTCCAGGCCCCTTTTGCAAAATCTTTTTTGAATAGTTTTTAGTAATTCCTGTTTAAATTCTAATTCTTTTCCTAGGGCTTCTGCAAATACTTCCCGGGTTATATCATCACTTGTAGGCCCCAAGCCTCCCATGATAAAAATCATATCCGATCTTTTTAAAGCTTGATTGAAACAGGATAATAATGATTTACGATTATCCCCAACAATACTTTTATAACTGACTTTTAGACCCAAATCATTTAATCGAGAAGTGATATAAAGGGAGTTTGTATCTTGATAAAAAGGAGTCAGAAGCTCAGATCCAACCGCAATAATTTCAATGACCAAGCTTTTTTTCTCTCTCATGTCAAAATAATCACACTATTAAGAAGAATGCTGGTATAAATTCCAGCAATGACGTCATCCAGCATAATTCCCCAGCCTTTGGAAAAATTTTCCGCTTTTTTTATGTAAAAAGGCTTTAGGATGTCAAAGAAACGAAAAACAAAAAAAGCTGACAAAATCAAAATCCAGGATGGCTCAAGCATAAAAAGAGCCGCAAGCTGGCCCAAAACTTCATCCAGAACCACTTCACTGGGATCATCGATTCCCGTTCCAGAAACATAGATGGAAGAAGTGATCACACCTAAGA
>DASRVI010000015.1:0-4495 GCA_035655135.1 Acidobacteriota bacterium
CCCAGGGGTCATTATCCAGTTTACCGTCTATCTCAGGAGACTCTGACAAAACCGGTATTGAAAAATTTGATTCATCCTCAGCTTGAACAGGAAGCGTCAATGACGCCCATATGAGCTGAAACACGATTAAAATGGCTGCTATCCGCATTTGTTTCCTCCAACAAGTTCGTTGCATTACATAATATTGACTTCATTAGGTATTAACGAAATACAGTTGAATAAGGTTCGTTTAAATAGAAAAAAACATGAATATTTTGTGATTGCGATTCCATCAAGGAAGAATATAATATATAGAAACTGGAAATGTTTAAAAAAATAAAGATTTTAGGGCATATTTTTGAACATCAAGACGAGATCATACTGCGGGATTATCTTGCGCTTGAGAGGACCAAATTAGCCAATCAAAGAACCCTGTTAGCCTATCTCCGAACATCTTTATACATGCTTCTCGGCGGAATCGCCTTTTTGCAGTTAACTGACTTTGAAAATATTCGCTGGATTGGATATATGGCTCTGGCTTTGAGTGTTATTTTGATTAGTATCGGCATCATTAGGTTTTATGTAATCAAAGCCCGTTTGGACCGCTATTATAAAAAAGCCAGCAAGGAAAAAAACGATTCTAAGTAACAATTGGGGAATGATTGGCATGCAATTATTATGGTTGGGATGGCTAATCACAGCCAGCGGCGGATCCAGGATTTGAATCCAGCTGAGGCTTTGACAATGATCATGGGTTTGTCGCAGCCCGTGGCAACCTTATAAGTTATGGAATCGCGGGTCAACTGCCGGATCAAAGGATCCTGTGTGGCACCTAAGACCACAAGGTCATGATGCTCAGATTCTTTCAGGATTGCATCAGATACAGAGGGAGCCATTTCCCTCTTCACACGAATGCGATCAAATGCGATAGGACCCCCAGTTTTTCGAGCCAAAGAAGCCCTCTTTATGTCAATTTTTCCTTTCTCATCATTAATGATCAAAGCTTTGATCTCAGCATCATGTTTTTCCGCTAATATTGAAGCCATTTCCAGAGCAAAACAGCTGTTAGGTCCCCCACCTACAGGAACCAGTATGTTTTTAAATTTTTTATCACCCAAGTCCTTGAGGACAACCACATTGCAGGGAGCTCTTTCTAACACATAGTCCAAAATGCTTCCCAGGGAAAAAGCATGCCGATGGGATTTCCCTTCCCATCCCATAATCAGCATCTCTATCTTTTTCTCTTTGACCGCGCTCAGAATTCCCCGGGCAATGTTTCGACAGTAACGGATGGTGGTGGTGATGGGAAATTTGATGCACAGATGGAGCATGACTTCAATGATGGCTTCTTTTCCTTCCAGGATAAGGTCTTTGGCATCAGACAAAGGCACCTGCTCTGGAACCGGGACCATATGAAGGAGATTAACCCTCCCTTTTTTGGCTTCACTGATATAATAGGTGCTCCGGACCATGGGAATGGCGTTATTAGGATTGGCTATAGCCACCATAATGGGGTATCCTTCACCCTCTGGCGCTGCCTCTTCCTCAATAACTTGAACCTCATCCCTCGTGGGAAGTGCTCTTTTTTTAGAATAGAAATGAAAGATGAGGATGCTTGAAATCACCCAAACAGGAGCAATAATCCAGGCAATAGGGCTCATATGAACCAGCCAAACTGCCAATACCGCCTGACAAATTATGGCAAAAAGTGGGATCCAGGGGAAAAACGGCATGAGAAACCCATAGTTAAGCTCATCTCCCATATTGATCCGGATTCGAATCACGCTGACATTCACCAGAAAGAAAAGAAACAGAAACATAATGCTGGCACTGGATGCCACATCCATAGTGGGAAGGAGCACTGCCACACCAATCACAAGAATGCCGGTAAAAAGCAGAGCGCCGTAGGGAGTCCTTTGCTTCCTGGATATTTTTGAAAAGAATTTGGGAAGAAGACGGTCCCGGCCCAAAGCATAGGAAGCTCTGGTGGCTGAGTAGATAGTGGCGTTCAATGCTGAGATGGAGGCAAAAATCACAGCTAGTGTCAGAAAAAAATCCCCGTAAGGCATCAATCTTGACACCGCTTCTCCGAATCCGCGCTCTTTAAACTGCCCGATCCATTCCCAGACCGGGCCCTCAACACCCAGTGAACCAGCTTTCACCGCCACTATGGAAGCAAAAGAAACCGCCACATAAGTGAGAGTCACAATCACCACAGAATAGATCATGGCTTTGGGTAAATTTCTTTTAGGATCAATAGTTTCATCTCCAGCCTGGGCAATGACTTCATATCCCTCAAAAGCCACATAGGTAAATCCCATAGTGACCAGAAGCTTGTCCCAGCCGTGAGGCATAAAAAAGGAAAAATTTTGAAGCCTCGAAGGATCAATAATGGCTGTGGCAATGCCGACAAGACCAATAAAGATCAGGAAAATAGTCTGCCCCAGAGTGAAAAACGCGCCCACTTTCCCTGTTTCAGAAGCGCCCCGGTAATTGATATAAAGAAACAACGCTGCTACCAGAAAAGCCACTATTTTTTCTGTAGTGTATATAGAAAAGGGAACCCAATTGAGAAGCTTAAGCCCTTGAAAATATCTCACTGTGTAGATGGCAAAGGTGACCGCATACAGACTGCCCGCCACACTGGAAGCAAACCACTCCATCCATCCTGCGGTAAAGCTGGGTCCTCGCCCAAAAGCAAGACGGGCAAAATTATACGCCCCTCCAGCACGAGGAATGGCTGAGCTTAGTTCAGCATAGGACATGGCTGTGCATATGGCGATAACTCCGTTTAGAGAAAAAGTCAGGATAACTCCCCCTGGACCGGCATGAAAAATGGCATTTCCAATGCCTAAGAAAACCCCGGCACCGATCATCATTCCCAATCCCATCATGGTGATATGGAACAGAGAGAGGTCTCGGGATAATTCAGACTCTATTGGAAGGGGATTATTTGCCATTAAGTTTATTTTGAATCTCTCGGGCTGAATGGAGGTCTTTTTGGTGAATGAGTTTTATGATGCGTTTGCTCCGAAAAAAAAAGAAGAGAAGAAAGCCTAAAGATAAAAAAACAAGAATGGTTCCAAAAACAGCATCAAAAGACATCCATTTCTCCACTATTAGAAATTAAAAATCAAACAATTCATTATATTAGAAACAAACTCTATATATCAATGAGAAATTCTGGGGCTGGAATTCCTGTTAAATTCTCCACCAGTAAGAAAACTTGATGAAGATACTGTAATCGTCCTGAACATAAATCCCGGCCTCGTCAAGGGATAATGGTCTTGCAGATTCAGGCCAAAATGGGTCGCAATTTAAGGTATATCTCCTTACAATAGAATAAGGAGGTCACTATTGAAAAAAAGAAAGACATACGATGACAATTTCAAGGCGAGAGTAGCATTGGAAGCGATCAAGGGAGAACGGACAATCTCTGAGATTGCCGGTCAGTTCGAGGTTCATCCCAATCAGATCATCAAATGGAAAAAGTAGCTTCTGGAGAATATCTCCAGTGTTTTTTCGGGGAAAATGGACCCTGAGATTGTCGAGTTGAGGAAGTTGACCGAAGAGTTGTACAAGAAGACAGGGCAGCAGAATATTGAACTGGAGTTTTTAAAAAAAAGTACGAGCAAATCCAGAACCTGTGAAGAGGGAGCTTGTGGAAAAGGAGCATTAGAAATTGAGCGTAAGACGTCAGTGCGAACTTATTTGTTTTATATAGAGATCGACGCTCATATGGATAAAAAGGTTGCCCAAAATTTTTTAGGAGAATCGTTCTCTTGCCGGTTTTGCTAGGCGGACGATTTATGTCTTCCGAGCTGAACGGTCGAGTCCTCGGATTTTTGCCCGTTCGCCGGATATCGAGGACAACCGGAGTGAATCCGCCCCGCCGGTCAAATCCCGGCCTTTGCCGCGATCTGACCGAGGAAGAGGTCTTCGATGAAAAACTCGATGTCGGAATCCGATGAGCTGCTGACCAGGTCTACGTTGGAAAAGATGATCACGGTGAACCCCAGGTCTGGATACATAGTGAAGCGGTTGAATTATAAGAATTTCCTTTTTGTGCTTGCGGCAAATTCCTCGCAATTTTCCACATTTTCACCCTCGGACTTACTGAAATGAGATTATCACACCCGAAACAAAAAAGTCAACGACACAAAAAACTGCACAAATCCCCCGAAATCTTCAAACCAGCATGGATTAAATAAACCTGGTCCCTGAATCAGCAAAAAGCAGCCACACAGTCCTCAGAAATATTCCCCAATTCCTTCGGCTGCCATCAGGAGCTCCTGCTGGACAGGATGAGGCGGAGGGGGGCGGTCGGCCTCAAAGGTCAGCTCGAGATGGCGGATAATCCTGTCGATTGCCTTCGGTTCTTCGATAAAAGCGATGAATCGCATCTGTCTTCCGCAAACATAACATAGGCGCCGCCCATGGTGGCTGCCCGCAGAGCTTCTTCTCTGGTCATGGCCTGTTCCGGGATCCAGCCGCCCGGAGGATTATTATCCCTATC
>DASRVI010000016.1:0-6423 GCA_035655135.1 Acidobacteriota bacterium
CCCCGTATGTCAATAACTATCCAAAAATTCCTCCTCTGCTTCAGTCCTTGAACAAAAAATTTAATTCCTCAACAAGGCACTATTCAGTGGGAAATTTTCCAGAAAAAAAAAGGTATTCATTTTTTCAAAAGAAAATGATATAATGTGGACAATCAACAAAGGTTTGCTCCTAGGAAGCAGACCGGTTTCGTTCTGAAGGAAAGGACCATTTTTAAAGTGGCAACCTCCAGTTTGGAACCTTGAGTACTTTAGGAAAGGAGAATGCCACAATGGCTAATGGAACTGTAAAATGGTTCAATAGCAGCAAAGGTTACGGCTTCATTGAGCAGGAAGACGGACCTGATGTGTTTGTTCATCATTCAGCGATCAACGCATCCGGTTTTAAATCTCTCAAAGAAGGCGATAAAGTAACCTTTGAAATCGAGCAGGGTCCCAAAGGGCCTGCGGCAAAGAATGTAACTGTCGTTTAACTCGAAATCACTAAGAACTATAAAAAAGGCATTCTCTTTTGAAGAGGGTGCCTTTTTTTTTATAAAAAATTAGAACCGCTTCCTTTTTTTGTTTAAAATAGAATCAATATGCGGTTTATCGGCGACTTTCATATCCATTCCCATTTTTCGCGGGCGACCAGTAAGCAACTTATTCCAGAATTTATACATTATTGGGCAGCCATAAAAGGCATTTCAGTAGTGGGAACCGGGGATTTCACCCATCCTGGATGGCTCAAAGAACTGAAAGAAAAACTGGAGCCATCAGAGGAAGGTCTGTTTAAGCTAAAAAAAGAATACACCAAAGAGTTGAGTATTCCCAGAGCTCCTGATATCTGTTCTGAAATAAGATTTATTCTCTCAACTGAGATAAGCAGTATCTATAAAAAAAACAATAAAGTCAGAAAAGTGCACAATGTCATTCTAGCCCCTGATTTTTCCGCGGTAGAGAAAATACAGAAAAGGCTCCTTAAAATCGGAGGCAACATCACTTCTGACGGCCGGCCTATTTTGGGCCTTGATTCCCGGGATCTTTTAGAGATGGTCTTAGAAGCTTCGGATAAAGCATATTTTATCCCTGCCCATGTATGGACCCCATGGTTTTCTGTCCTCGGTTCAAAATCAGGATTTGACTCCATAGAGGAATGTTTTGAAGATTTAACACCATCTATATCCGCTGTTGAAACCGGCCTTTCTACAGATGCGCCCATGCACTGGATGTGCTCATTCTTAGATAAATACACTTTGATTTCAAACTCAGACGCTCATTCTCCTGAAAAATTAGGCCGAAATGCCAATATCTTTAATACAGAATTAACCTATCCTGATGTCATCCAAGCCATGAAGACGGGAGATCCAGAAAAATTTTTAGGAACCATAGACCTTTTCCCTCAAGAAGGAAAATATCATTATGATGGACATAGAAAATGTGGTGTTAGATGGGATCCTGTTCAAACCCTGCAAAACAATGGGATTTGCCCTGAATGCGGAAAAAAAGTCACTGTCGGTGTGACGAACAGGGTGGCTGAGCTCTCAGATCGGAAAAATCTGGATGAACGCCCCAATAAACTTCCTTTTTATTCTATAATCCCATTGAAAGAAATACTCTCTGAAATTAAGGGAGTGGGCCCATCTTCCAAAACTGTGGATTCTGAATATTTTTCCTTAATAAGAAAATTCGGCCCTGAGTTAAGTATTCTGCTGGACCTGCCTGCCAAAGCACTGAAAAAAGGAGGGTTTGAAACCCTATCTGAAGCCATAAAAAGGATGCGCAACAGGCAGGTCATTATCCAAGAGGGCTTTGACGGAGAGTATGGCCGGATTAAAGTGTTTCATGAACAAGAGTCATTGCATTCAGAGAGCCAGGAAGCTTTGTTTGATAAAAAAACACCAGCTTCTTCAGTTATACCCAAAAGAAAAATAATAAATTTTGACCTTGAGAAATACAGAAGACTCCAAAAAAAAAGGCCGCCAGCTCCTTCACAATTAGCTTTTAGAGTCCAGGAAAACAAATTGAACAAGCCGGAGAGAGTAGCTGTATTTGAACAACTTAACAGGGAACAAAAAAAAGCTGTATTCCATAAAAAAGGGCCGGCCATGGTCATCGCAGGTCCTGGCACAGGAAAAACACACACTCTCTGCTGCAGAACAGCCTATATCATTCAAGAAATGGGGATTCCCTGTGAAAAAATCATAGCGGTTACATTTACGAACAAAGCTGCCCAAGAAATAAGGGAGCGGCTTAAAAAAATGCTCCCTCACAAATCAAAACTCTCAAGGCTTAATGTGGCCACTTTCCATGCTTTCGGATATGAAATCCTGAAAAAACACTGTAAACACTTTGGCAGAAGTGAAAGATATTCTATTCTCAGCGAGGAAGAAAGACTCAGCTTTATTCAAGACACCTTTGGCTTCAACCGCCAAAAGGCAAGAGAAGCTGCCAAGATTATCAAAGAGGCCAAGCAAAATCTTCAATCACTCAAAAAGGAAAATAAAAAGTCGCCTCAATCAATTTTCACGCCCTATGAAGAAAAAATCAAAAAATCAGACTTATTTGATATTGACGACTGCCTATACAGACCGCTCATGCTCTTCTCCCAAATCCCTTCTTTATTAAATCAATATAAAAACAAATTTTCCCATATGCTTGTGGATGAATTTCAGGATATAAATTTTGCTCAGTATCAGATGATAATAACACTGATGCCAGAAAAAGAAGCTGATATTTATATCATCGGAGATCCAGACCAAGCCATTTACGGCTTTCGAGGTGCGGATGTCCGTTTCATGAAGGATTTTCTCAAAGACTATCCCAATGCTTCTGTTTACAAACTCAAACAAAGTTATCGATGCTCTGACTTTATTCTCAGAGCCTCGGGGGGAATGATCCGTGACCAGGAAACTGAACCAAGCTTATTAAAGGGACTGAACAGTGGGGTCAAAATCAACATAGCATCCAACACTACTCATAAAAGTGAGGCTGAATTTGTGGCCCGCCAAATAGAAGAGATCATAGGAGGAGTTAGGTTTTTCTCAATGGACTCTGATATAAGTAAAGGTGATGAAAAAGAAGATATAAAAAGCTTTTCTGATTTTGCTGTACTCTGCCGGACCAAAGAACAAATGAAATCCATTGAAAAAGCTTTAAACGACCACACCATCCCTTCTCAGAAAATAGGAGAGACTCCCTTTTTCAAAGAAGAACCCATAAAATCTGTGATTGATGTTTTTAGACTTTCTCTAAACCAAGAGAACTTTTTTCTCAAACAAAATCTCATTAAAAAAAAGATCATCAAGCCCGAAACTATTTCCGCCCTTCCGGAACTAACAAAAAATAAACCAGTTGCTGAAAGTATTCACCTCATTATCACTCGCTTCTTTCAAAAGCAGAAAGAACAATGGGGTGATTCTTTTAAAAAGCTCCTGGATATAGCAAAAGATTTTAAAAGCAACTCCGATGAGTATGTTAAATACACCTCTCTCTGTTCAGGTTCAGATACTTATGATTCCTCGCTTGAGAGAGTGACTCTAATGACTCTTCATGCAGCCAAAGGACTTGAGTTCCCCTGTGTGTTTATCACGGGATGCGAAGAAGGCCTGCTTCCCTATTCCCTATTTGTGGACCGCCAATCTGACTTGAAGGAAGAAAGGCGACTCCTTTATGTAGGCATGACTAGAGCCATCAAATATCTATACTTAACTTATGCAAAAAAGAGATTTATTCAAGGTCAATATATCGAGCCTAAGAGGAGCCGATTTCTTGATGCTATTGAAGAAGAACTTATCAACAATATCAACTCAAAATCTCTCCATAAAAAAGTTTCTCAGATGAAACTTTTCTAATGAAACAACAAAAGCTTACCAAAATTTGACAAGCATTATGATGAGTGTTAAAAAACTTGAGACAGAAAACAATAAAAGTTAAATGAAAAAACAAACTTCCCATTATTTCACCAGAACTAGGTGTCCCGTCTGTTCAAGTTCAAACATAAAGCCTTTTAAGCAGAGAAACATTTCATATGAAGATTTTAGCTATGAGCACATAAAAATAACTGATAAAGATTATGGAAAAGTCTGGGATTTAAGCTTATGTCGTGACTGCACTCATCTTTTTGCAAATCCCTGCCCTAAAACGGACTATATCCAATCACTTTATGCTAAAATCCAAGATACATCCTACCAAGAAGAAGAAGCCGGCCGGGAGAAAAATTTTCTTCCTCTCTTATACAACCTAAATAAAATCCATCCCAACAAAGGAAATATCTTTGATGTGGGAGCGGCCACTGGAATCTTTTTAAATTCAGCCCGCAAATATGGATGGATACCAGATGGCATTGAAGCCAGCACATGGGCTGCTGACACAGCTTCAAAAAAATACCACCTCTCTATAAAAAGAGGAGCCTTTGAATCTATTGAACTCAAAGAGAATCATTATCAAGCGGTGACCATGATCGATTTTATCGAGCACATTCCCCATCCTTATAAAGCTGTTTTAAAGGCACACCAAATCCTTAAGCCAAAAAGCACCCTTTGCCTGGTCACTCCAAATCAACAAAGTCTCGCCGCAAAAATATCTGGAAGCCATTGGTGGCATTTCAGGCCGGCTCATATTCACTATTTCACAAAAAAAAGCCTTCATACTCTTATGGAAAGAGCCGGTTTTAAAATCATCAAAATAAGAAATTACAGTTGGACCTTTTCAGCCCATTATCTAATATCAAGATTCAAAACCTTGAGTTTTTTAATAGAGAATCATTTTCTTTCTTCTTTTTTTAAAAAAATTCCGATAAAATTGGCTCTGGGTGATTCAATAGAGGTTTACGCTCAAAAAGAGTCATAATATGAATTCCTATCTAAAAGCAGTGCGCCCTGAGAGATGGCCAAGAAGCTTGGCTATTTTTGTGGGAACTGCTTCTTTCTTTCTCCTTTACAGAGAACAGGCTGCTACCTTTAGCCCGAGTGTGATTTTATTGAAATGCCTTTTTATTTTCCTCCTTACTTGGGCCATATCAACAGCAAACTATATCATTAATGAAATCGTTGATGCTCCTTTTGACATCCACCATCCCACTAAAAAAAACCGTCCTTTGATCAAAGGTGAAATCAAACCGATTCCATTCCTTTTCTTGGGCTTAATTCTCTCCTTAAGCAGTTTGACAGCTGCGTTTCTTTTTTTTAATAAGTTTTTCTTTATCTCCCTGCTTGCCCTGCTGGCAGCAGGCTTTATCTACAACCTAAAGCCCATCCGGACAAAAGATATCCCTTTTTTGGACTCCATTTCTGAATCGGCTAACAATCCTATCCGATTTCTTATTGGATGGTTCGCTTTTGCTCCGGCTGAAACTCTCCCTCCCGTATCATTATTACTGTGCTGGTGGGCTTTTGGCAACTTTCTTATGGTTGCAAAAAGACTTTCTGAGTACAGATTCCTTAAGGAAAACGCTGGAAATTACAGAGCTTCCTTAAAAAAATACTCTAAAAGCTCTCTTGTTTTAGGTATGGTCATAAGTGTCATAGTCTTTTTTGTGGCATTTTTCTACTTTGCCATTTCCTTTAAGCTCCAGTCATTTTATTATCTTTCTCCACTTCTGTTTCTCTATTTCATGATTTTCTTTAAACACACACTTCAGAAAAGAGAAGTCATGGAAGAACCTGAAAGACTTCTTAAAAATCCCCTGTTCGCCAGTTACACTCTATTTCTAGTCCTCATCTTTTTCATATCTTTCCTTTTAGATAAAATCGGAAAGTAGCCTGAATTACCAAATCAACTTGTTTTTTCCCGCCCTGTTATGATAAATTAGCATTAACTATTTTGGATTGAGGGTATAACAATGGAAACAGCGGAAGTGGTTTTAAAGCTTATCCTTGCTACTGCTTTAGGGGGGCTTATCGGATTAGAAAGGGAATCTAGTCAAAAACCAGCTGGATTTAGAACAAACATTCTTATTTGCCTCGGAGCAACCATGGTGATGATTTTATCCGGTCTTCTTCTTGAGGGAAAGCAAGAATATATGGGGGATCTGACTCGTATAGCTGCAGGAGTCATCACAGGAATAGGCTTTATGGGAGCAGGCACCATAATCCATTCCAGAGGAATGGTCATCGGTCTCACGACTGCCGCAGGACTTTGGGCGGTGGCTGTGCTTGGCCTTGTCATTGGATCAGGATACTATCTTTTTGCCGTGGTGTTTACCGCTATCATCATCATAACTCTCTTTATTCTAGGTAAAGTAGAAGCCGAGCATATGAAAAAAGATACCTATCACTACACGGTTGAATCTGAATCATCAAAAAAAGTGTTATTAGACATTAAAAAAATCGCTCTTCATGAAGGCATTAAATTTAAAGAGATCTCACACAAAAAAGAAGGCAACCTAAGTATTATCTCCTTTGTCTTTGACGCTCCGGATGAGAACGAACAAAATTTTTATAAAAG
>DASRVI010000017.1:0-2409 GCA_035655135.1 Acidobacteriota bacterium
TGACTCCTTTTAAAAGGTCAGGCCTGTATTCTGATTCAAGCTCCACATCATCAGATAAAACAATATTACTGACCAATCCCTGGTTGTCCTTCCATTCAGCGCAAAACACCACTGGTCCTCTCTGAAGGCTGACCTTTCCTAAATCAGCCTCCACCTTTTCATGGCCCAGTACTCTTCTCGCCGGCATGGGGAAATGAACATCTATTTGATCTCCTTCTTTCCAAACCCGATCAATAACAGCATATCCTTTGTTGAGACTCAAAGCCAGTTCCTCTCCATTGATTTTTAAAATGACCTGTTGGTCACTTTCTTTATAAAACCGGTACAGGTCACTGGGTACAGGTTTGTTTCGAGTCCATCCGGGAACCCTCACATATACGGAAAATTCCTTTTCTTTTTCCGGAGAAACCGTTATGGCCACATCCCCTTCCCAGGGATAACGGGTTTTCTGTGTGATATTCACTGTTTGGTCTTTGAGCTTGACTTGAGCTTCACAGGAAGTGAAAAGATTGACATAGATTTTATCCTTATCTGCCGCCAGTACATAACCGGGAACAGAAGGCATGAACCTGGAAATATTGCTGGGACAGCAGGCACAGGTAAACCAGGTGCTTCTTTCATCCTGTCCATATGATTCCAAAGGATTTTGATAAAAGAAAAGATCTCCTTCCAGAGAAACTCCGGATATGAGTCCGTTGTAAAGCACTCTCTCCAGCACATCGATGTATTGGGCGTCCCCGTGAAGGAGAAACATCCGGAAGTTCCAAAACACATTCCCTATGGACGCACACGTCTCAGCGTAAGCAGAGGCATTAGGGAGCTGGTACGGCTTCCCAAACGCTTCCCCAGCCCCGGTGGCTCCGATTCCTCCTGTTATGTAAAGCTTTTTAAAAACCACATCTTCCCAGATTCTGTCAATAGCCTGGATGTACTCAGAATCTTTGGTCAGAGAAGCCACGTCTGCCATCCCTGAATACATGTAGACCGCTCTCACCGCATGCCCCACAGCATCTTCTTGTTCCACCACTGGTTTGTGGTCCTGTGAATATTTCCCGTAAAGTTTCTGGCGGTGGCTGCGGCCTCGTTCATCCAGAAAATATTTGGCTAGATCCAGATATTTTTGATCTCCTGTCACCCGGTAAAGTTTGACCAAGCCTATCTCAATTTCCTGATGTCCGGGAGCTCCTCTTTTCTTGGCAGGACCAAACACATCAGCTACCAGGTCCGCATTTTTCAGGGCAATATCCAGAAGAGACCGTTTTCCAGTGGCTCTGTAATGGGCCACAGCTGCCTCATACAGGTGACCTGCATTGTAAAGTTCGTGGCCTAAATAGAGATTGGACCAGCGGTCTCCCTCGCACCACCGCACAGGAGGGTCTGGGTTGATGGTTCTGGCGGTGTAAAGATAACCATCCTCCTCCTGGGCTTTGCCTTTGATGCCGATCAAATCATCCAGATATTTCTCGAGCTCAGGGTCTGGATAAACCTGGAGTGAATAGGAAGCCCCCTGTATGATTTTATACACATCTGAATCATCAAAAGGATAAACGGTCTGGAATCCGCCGCTTTTCATCCCTGCCGCGATCCTGAAATTGTCAATGCGCCCGGTCTCTTCACACTGCTCAAACGCATAGGGAATGGTCACCCGACGGTTGGTCTCTATCCGTGAAGACCAGAAGTCATCGTTGATGTGAACATGGGTGAATGGAACCGGTTGAATCAAATAATCACCGGTTTCTGGGCTCTGACCGCTCGAAATTATAAAAACAAAGCTCAAAAAGACAAAAACCCCCAACAGATAGGCAAGCTTTTTCATTTCAGAATCTCCTTTTTTAGGTGCTCAAAAATTGATTGGTATCTCAATGTTCTCTTTTATTATTAGCGATTTTCATATTTCAAGCAAATTATAATGAAATTCAATTAAGGAATTAAAAAGAATTTATTTATTGATATTTTTAAAAGAGAAGACTGCATAGTTCATTGAGTTTCAATCAATTTGCTAACCCTCTCCAAATTGGATAATATAATTAGAGGATCTGAATTTAGTCCTATGGGAAAAACCAAAAAAGATATTCCATTTCTAATCACCATCTCCTATTTTATATCCTTTCTGTTCATCAGGTTGTCTGTTTACATAGCAGGAGCAGCTAAAAGTAAATTTGCTCAAGCTGCAGAACTGGGTTTGCCTCCGGATGTCAATTTTCATTTGGGGCGCAATATCATTTTATTTGGTTATCACATTCATCATTTCTATATCGGAATTGCCCTGATTTGTATTGCAGGATGGCTCTCTTTAGTGGATTCATCTCTTCTTACCAAGAAGCAAACAGCCGTAATTTATGGAGTGGGCTTAGGGCTTTTTATGGATGAAATTGGTCTGCTGCTGACATGGGGAGATTATTTCAGCGG
>DASRVI010000018.1:0-3598 GCA_035655135.1 Acidobacteriota bacterium
TTTTGCCTTCGGTCAATCTGATGTTCCAGCATAGCAGCTAGGGCATGGGCGTAATGATGCTGGACTTTATAATGAGGAACTTTCATTTTTTCTGCGTACCGGGTAGTGTGAAAATCAGGATGAAGATCTGATACTACCATATCTGGTTTGAACTCAAACATTTTAGAAAGATGAGCTAAAGTCTCTTCAAAATATGTGTAATTTTGATATTCATCCAAGTCGCCCAGAAACTGACTTGTTATAACATATCCGTTTTTATACAAGGATATGGTATCTTTAAGTTCCCCGCCCAATGCCAGTATCTGTTTGGGAGATGCCAGTGAAGAAGGGACTTTTTGTGGATAGGGGACATAGCCCCTGGCTCTTCTTAGGAAAAGAGGTTTTTTATGGACAATTTTCATAACTGAATCATCAGCTCTCATGTGAATAGGACGATTGTGAGTCAATATATAATCACACAGACTTTTCACTCCTTCCTTTTCATCTTTGATGATAGGTGAATCTTTTGGATTTGAGCTGGTGGCCACAATTAATTCAAGATTTTGGAGGAGCAAGTAGTGGATTGGAGTATAGGGGAGCATGAAGCCAATTTCATTTAAATAGGGAGCAATTCCTGGGATGTCTTTCTTTTTACGCAGCAAGACAATCGGTCTTCGAGCTGAACAAAGCTGTTCTTTCTCATAAGAATCCATATGGGCGAATTTTTTTACGACACTCAATCCTGAAGCCATAACTGCAAACGGCTTTGTTTGTCGTTTTTTTATTTTTCTCAAGCGTTGGACTGATTTTTTGTTAAAGGCATCACAAACCAGGTGAAATCCTCCTAATCCCTTGACAGCCAGAATATAACCCTTTTTTATAAGCACCGAGGCTTTATCAATACCGCCGCTTATTTTTTCTCCGGTTGAGCTTTTTTTCAATTGAACCTCAGGACCGCACTCAGCACAGGCCACTGGCTGAGCATGGTAACGTCTGTCCGAAGGGTTGATATATTCCTCTCTGCATTGGTCACACATCTTAAAATGAGCCATAGTGGTCTGTTCCCTATCATAGGGAAGGGCTTTGACAATAGTATATCGAGGCCCGCAGTCTGTGCAGTTGATAAAGGGATACTTATACCTTCTATCCTTGGGATCAAGCATTTCTTTTCTGCAGTTATCACAAATGGATATATCTGGAGAGATAAAAACAAAGCTTTGACTTTGCTTGCTTTTTTTTATTTCAAATTGTTGACAGTTAAGGAATTCGTCTGGTTTTATGTCGATTTTTTCTATCTGGGAGAGAGGTGGTTTTTCCTTTTCCAAAGCAAGGAAAAAGGATTTAAAATCATGGTCTTTGTTTGATTCAAGGTGGATTTCAACTCCAAAACCTATATTTTTGACCCAGCCTTTATATCCAAATTGATGAGCCAGGCGAAAGATAAAAGGCCTGAAGCCCACTCCTTGGACCACGCCAAAAACAACCGCACTGACCGCCTTAGATTTTCTTATATGATCATATCTGTTTTTTTTCATTTCATTGGTATTTTAACTGAAATTCGGAAATGTCTTAAGCGATATTGGATATTATGTTTCTAGTTCGATTCGTTTTTCTAGATTTTTAATCCTTTTTTCACTTCTGTCTATTTTTGAGTAAAAGATGGACAGTTCCTTGTGTCTGATTCTTTGTTTATTAGCCAGTTTGCCCAGGCTTTTGAAAAAGGGTGTTTTCTCTTCTTCACTTTTGTTTATTTTTTCAATGGTCTTATCTCTTGTTTTTTCCCACTCGCGGATTTCCTTTTGAAACTTTTTAATTTCCTGTTTTTTATATTGTTCTATATCTTTTATTTGTTGATTGAGACTCTCTATTTCTTTTTTAAGCTTTTTTGTCCTCTTTTCAATATCTGTCTTTTCCTTAACCAGATTCTTTATTTGCTCATCTGATGTCTCTTTCTTCTTTTCCCATTTTTCTATATTTTCCTCAAGGTCAGCTCTTTTTGCCTTTATTTCATCCTTTTTCAATTCCTCACGGCTTTCCAGGTCCAGAAGTTCTTTTTTTGCCTGTGTTATTTTTTTTGCGTTTTCTTCTATCACAAAATGCTTTTGAGTGATGGTATTTTCAGTTTCTTTTTCTTTTGTTTGAAAAGTTTGCAGTTCCTGTTTCTTGCTTGAGATCTTGTCTTTGATTCGCTGTGATTTCTGGTCTTGTTTTTCCTTGAGTTCCTGGAGGTCATTGTTAAGGGTCTTTATTTCTGATGTGGATTCCTTTTTTTCTTTCATTAATTCAGCTATATTATCCTCAATATCGATAATTTTTTTGGTTATGGATTCTGAATCAGGTATCTCAACATCCTGAGACCAGGCTTTTTTACCCAGTTCATGCATGGTGTTTTCGACTCTTCTTTGTTCTCTTTTTAAAATCTGATGAAGCCGGGCTTTTTTGATTTTTTTTCTAAATCCCACAAAAAAAGAATCAAGTTTTCGCCGCATATCTTTGTCTCTTAAGAAAATAAAAGCAAGAAGGAGAAGAATGACACAAAACATAAGCCAGAATATCCAGAAAGGAAGACCTTCACTGGACGTAGGAGGAATTTCTTGGTTCGGGAATATGGTGGTGAGTAGTCTCGCCATTTTTATGCCTGCATCTTTTTCTTAGGGGGTGACTGATATTCTTTACATTTATTCTGGGTTTGTCAAGTCAATGTCGCTTCTGTAGAAACCTATTCAACTACACCCAAATTTAATATTTCATAAGAGGAGGGGAAAACCTTATTTTTTCCTTGCTTCTTTGGTTTTATTCTCGCGTTGGGTGAGAGTTTCAGGGAAAGGATGCAGGACCGGAGGATGATAGTTTTGGACAGCCCATTCAATCAAATACAGAGCAGCGGGAAGATTTTCTTGGAAAATGGGCGCGATGTCCTGCTCGCTGTTGTAGAATCCCCCGGAAAGCAAATCTACAGGAGGGAGCTCTATGGTGAAGGAAGGAATTCCAAATACTCCTAGGCTCCAGTCTGTGGTGTCTCCGTTGGTTAAATACAGTGAATCTCCAGCCCTACCATAGTTGTAAAAGGTTCCGTTGACTTGTTCTATTTTTTCTGACATTTGTTCAGCCATGTCATGCATGAGATCATCCAGAGCAGAAGGTTCGGCTTTATATCCCCACGGATAGATTATGATCTGGGAGTAGTTATGATAACTGACAAGGGCCTGGAAGTCCTTTCCTAACATGAAATCTCTGACAGCTTGTGTTTCAGGTTCTGAAAATGGATCAGGGCCTCTATACACATTTGAAGAAGGATTTGGACTGGAACCTATATTGTCATAACCCCATTGATATCCATAGTTTCTATTGAGGTCAACTCCATAAGAGCCGTCTTCATTATTCCTCCTGTTTTTTCTCCAGTATCTGTAGAAATAAATGCTGTAAACGAGACCATCTGGATTAACAAGAGGGATAAACCAGATTTCACTTTTATTCACAAGATCTTTAATTTCAGGATCTGACTCGTAGTTGTCTAAGAGATGCTTGGCTATCAAATAGGGAACTTCCACGGAAATCCATTCTCTTGCGTGATGGCATCCCAGGAAAATAACAGGGGCTTCATTTTCATCTTGATAAA
>DASRVI010000019.1:0-7838 GCA_035655135.1 Acidobacteriota bacterium
TATGAATTATTTATGTTAACATGGATTATTCACGATTCGAGATTGTGGCAGATGCGAGGCACGAGGGATGAAGACGTGGTGCTTCACTTCGAATGCCTCGTAACGAAGCAGATGCTGCAAGATCGGTTCGCCTCAATGGTAAAAAAATGGCGATTAGAATAAAAACTATAAACAAAAAAAATGCTTAAATCACTGTTCTTGAAAATAATTGTCTATCGCAGGAAATAAATTAATAATAAAAAACATCGCCATTTTTTTATGAATAATTTATGTTATTATTGTAACGATTTAAAAAGGGGAGGCGTTAATATTATAAATTGCCCATATTAAAAGAATGAAAATAGCCAAAATCACCATTAATCGGCCTGTCAGCACTTTTATGTTTTTTCTGGCTGTTGTCCTACTGGGATTTGTATCCTTAGGAGAGCTCAGCGTAGACCTTCTCCCGGATATAAGCTATCCCAAACTGTCCGTTTCTGCCCGGTATCCGGGAGTGGCGCCTGAAGAAGTGGAAACTCTTCTCACCCAAAGACTTGAATCAGCTGTGATGCGGATTCCTGGACTGAGAAGAGTGGAAACGGTTTCTGAAGAAGGCGGAGTCTACATGACCCTTGAATTCTCCTGGGGGACTGATATGGATTTTGCCATGCTCCACACCAGAGAAAAGCTGGACAGTGTACAGCTTCCTGAGGAAGTGGAAGATCCCACCATCATTCCTCTGGACCCCCAAAGCAAACCCATCATGGTTCTGTCTGTCTCTGGCGACCGATCTCTCTTGGAGCTCAAGGAGTTTTCTGAAGAACTCATCAAACCCAGACTGGAGCAAATCGAAGGAATCGGTTCCGCAGAAATAGCCGGAGGAGTGGAAAGAGAGATTCATATCGATATCGATCCTGATCTCATGTCTCTTTATGGACTTGATATTCAAACTGTTTCTAACCGAATCAGTCAGTTCAACACCAATCTCCAGGGAGGCACCATAAGAAAAGGACGATTCAAATACGCTTTAAGAATCATCGGTGAATTTGAGGAGATTGATGAAATCGGAGAAGTCAGCCTTAAGACCACTAAAGAAAAAGGAGTGGTTCGGGTCAAAGATATCGCTCAAATCAAAGACTCCATTAAAGAACGGGAAGGAATCACCCGGCTCAACGGCAGTGAAAGCATTGGCATCTTGGTCAGAAAAGAAGCTGGGGCCAATACCGTAGCCGTTACCCAATCTGCCCGGGAAGTGATTGAGGAAATAAAGCGGAGAAACGAACAGATCGATATCATGGTGGTCACGGAGCAGGCCCAATACATTGAAAACGCCATATCCTCTGTTCTCAATGCCATCATCTACGGTGCTGTTTTGGCTTTTCTTGTGCTGGTTGTGTTTCTTCAAGATGCCAAGACTCCTCTTATCATTGCCTCTGTGATCCCCATTGCCATTATCGCGACCTTTAATCTTCTCTTTTTCATGGATGTTACCTTGAATATCATGTCCCTGGGAGGATTGGCCCTGGGAGTGGGAATGCTGGTGGACAACTCCATCGTGGTCTCAGAAAGTATCTTCAGGCATAAAAACCTGGGAAAAAGCCTGAGTGAGGCCGCTTATATTGGAACCAAAGAAGTGGGAATGGCAGTCACCGCATCCACCTTCACCACTATCTCAGTTTTTCTGCCTGTGATTTATGTGCATGGAGTGGCAGGACAGCTTTTTAAAGACCAAGCCCTAACCGTGACGTTTGCTCTTCTCTCTTCCCTTATTGTCTCCCTGACTCTTCTCCCCATGCTGGCGTCAAGAAAATTTGATATAAAAGTTAAAGAGCCCCAAAAAACCGAACACAAAAAAATAGAGCCGCCCAAACCAAAACAAAAGAAAACTTTCAAAAAAATACTGTTTCTTCCTTTCAAAGGGCTTCAAAAAGGGCTCTATCTCTTGGTCAAAGTCATATTCATGGCTTTAAATTTTATCTTCAGCTTTCTAATCCAGCTGTTTGTCCTGATTTTCCACTACCTGTCTCTTCCCTTTAAACCCGCAACCCGGTTTGTGTTTGGAATCTATAATAATATTTATGATCGATTTTCCTCTTTTTATCACCGATTTCTTATCTATGCCTTGGATCATAAAGGGCAAGTCATTTCAGGATCTCTTGTTTTTCTTCTGCTCACCCTTGTTCTGGCGACTCAGATACCCAGTGAACTGATGCCCAAGCCCGAGACGTCATCATTTGACCTTCATTTAACCACTCCTATTGATTACTCATTGGAACAGACTTCAGAATTCACCAATTCTGTGGAAAAGTGGCTGAATCAGCAAGAGGATGTGGAAAACATTTTCTCTCAAATCGGGATTGTCAGCGGGATGGAGAGTCTAAACCCGGAAGTTTCTTTAAACTCCGTTCAAATCCGCATTCAGGCTCAATCTCCGCATAAAATGGAGAGGACCATAGAGAATTTGAGGTCATTCCTCAGCAATTATCCTGACCTTCAGTTTTCTATAGTCAAAGAACAGTCCACTATCGGACAGTTTCTCGCTTTCACCACTGCAGAGGTAGGGTTGAAAATCAAAGGGGAAGATCTGAATGTCCTCAAAAACTTAGCCGAACAGGTGGTGGCAAAACTTGGGGAAATCAAAGAAATTACTGATGTGACCACCAATATCGGTGAAGGAAAGCCAGAATTTTTGGTGCAGATCAAAAAACAGGCTTTAGATAAGTACGATATTGCTCCAAGGGATATTGGAAATTTTCTGGTTTATGCGGTGCGCGGTCTGGTGGAGACTCAGTTTAAAGAACTGGAAAAAAAGTATGATATCCGGGTCCGCTTTCGAGACCGAACCAGAGAAAATATCGATTTGCTCCTGGATGAGCAAATGCCTTATTCAGGAGGAGCTATCCCTCTCAGAGAGCTGGTCACCTATCAGCTTGCCAGAGGTCCCAAAGAAATCAGAAGAGAGAATCAGGAGAGGGAAATCCTGGTTGCCGCCAATGCACGCGATATAAAAATAAGCCAGGCTGTTCCTTTGATTAGAGAAAAATTAGATGAGCTTGAGATTCCTCAAAATTACAGGATTCTCCTCAGCGGAGAACAAGAAGAAATGCAGAAGTCTTTTCGAAGTCTTGGCTTTGCCTTTCTTTTAGCCGTGTTTCTGGTCTATATGATCATGGCTGCCCAGTTTGAATCTCTGCTGCATCCCTTTCTTATCCTATTCACACTGCCCATGGGATTGACCGGTGCCATCTGGGCGCTTTTTATAACCGGCCAAACTTTGAACGTGATATCCATCATCGGTATGGTGGTACTGGCTGGGATTGTGGTCAATGACGCTATAGTCAAAATAGACTACACCAATCAATTGAGAAAAAAAGGAATGGGAACTCGAGAAGCCATTATGGAAGCCAGCCGAGTCAGACTGCGGCCAATTCTGATGACCACAGTCACCACAGCAGTGGGCCTTTTCCCCATGTCCCTTGGATTGGGAAGAGGAGCCGAACTCCAGCAGCCCCTGGCGATTTCCGTGATAGGAGGACTGATTTTGTCCACTTTCCTGACTTTAATCCTGATTCCTCTCGCTTATGAAATAGCAGAAAAAGCAAGATCAGGATCAAAAAAATGAAGGTATTTATTGAACGACCTATTGCCACAGCCATGCTTTTTCTGGCTCTTCTGGTTCTGGGCGTAAATTCCTATTTCAATATCCCTATTGAACTGGCGCCTAAGGAAGAATATCCTGAACTCAACATCATCACTTCGTGGCCGGGTGTTCCCCCTGAGATCATCCAGACTCAAATCTCCTCCTTAATCGAGGAAAAAGCCTCCACTGTCAAAGGAGTCCGAAAAATCACTTCCTCTTCTTCAATCGGACAGTCTCTGGTCACTCTGGAATTTGACCCCAAAATCAATATGGAATTCGCTCATCTGGCCTTAACTGAAAAAATATCAGGGATTGAAGAGGAGCTGCCGGAAAGAGTCAAGCCCAGTATCGAACCTTATGTCCCTGAAGAATTCCAGGTTGAGCCCTTTCTCAAATACACCATATCCGGAGATTATTCTCTTCATCAGCTGCGAAAGATGGTGAAAGAAAAAATAGAGATGAAAATCGGCTCGATCAAGGGAATCTCCAGCGTTTCAGTCACTGGAGGGGCTGAACCGGAAATAGGGATTATCCTTATTAAAGACAAAATGGAAGCTCTCAACATCCCCCCTTTTCTAGTGAGCTACAGGATAGATCAAAGGATCAAGACTTATCCGGCTGGAAAAATCGAAAAAGGGCCCCAGGAATTTCTGTTCAAAGTATCTGATTCCATCACAGATATCCATGATTTGGGAGAGACCATCATCACCCGCTCCGGTGAAAATGTCATCCGGCTGAAAGACATTGCTGAAATCAATCCCACCTACGGGGAAATCCGTTACATAAACCGGATCAACGGACAGCCCACCATAACCCTGACCATCCATAAAGAAAAAGGAACCAGTACCTTAAAGCTGGTGAAAAAAGTCAAAATTAGAATAGATGATCTGAAAAAAGATCTTCCTTCTGACCTGGTGTTTCGAACAGTCAATGATGAAAGTGAGGAGATCCAGGATAACCTGAGAGACCTTTACATTGTGGTGGGCATCATCATAACCGTTATTTTTATTCTGGTTTTTCTGGTGCTCCAAAACTTCAAGCCCTCTCTTCTGGTTATCTCATCTGTGGTGTTTTCCATTCTGATCACTTTTAATTTGATCTATCTGTTCGATATTTCGCTCAATATGCTGACCCTGGGAGGACTGGCACTGGGAATCGGCCTTTTTGTGGACAACTCCATTGTGGTTTTCGAAAACATCTTGAGAAAAAGAGAACAGGGTCTTCCCACCAAAAAAGCAGCCATATCCGGTTCCAAAGAAGTTTTTCTTCCGGTTCTGGCCGCCACTCTGACCACCATGAGTGTGTTTTTTGCTTTTGCTTATTTTCAGGGACGACTTAAAATCTACTATCTTCCCCTGGCTGTTGTGATGACTTCAGCACTAGCCACCTCTCTTTTGGTCTCTTTTTCTCTGATCCCGGCGCTCAGCCCCAAACTGCTCAAAAGAGGGAAAAAACAAAAAAAGCACAAAGGCAAAAGAAGCTGGGAAAAAATATTTCGTTTTTTGATCAGACATCCTCTGGAAGTCATTCTGGTTCTCTCAGTCATTTTTTACGGGACCTACAAATGGTTCCGGTCTGAAGTCACTGTAGGCGAATGGATGAGCTGGTATTCCAAACAATCCCTCATAGTGAGCGTAACCATGCCTTCAGGGACAGAGATCGAACAGACTGATGAGGTGGTGAAAAATTTTGAACAAAAAATACTGGCAAAAAATTATGAAAAAAAAGCAGACACCCAAGTGACTGCGGAGAGGGCTTACATCAGGATCACTTTTCCGCTTGAAATCGAAACTTCTTACCGTCCTTATGTTCTTAAAGAAGAATTAATCCAGCACGCCACTAATTACGCGGGAGTGGGCATTGGAATTTACGGATTTGATCCTCAATCCTATTCAACCAGTATCGGAAGTTATAATTTTCTAGGTTCAAGCATCAAGTTTTTTGGATACAATTTGAAAAAATTAAATACTATCACTCATAACCTGGAGGAAATGTTGAAAAGGAATCCCAGAATAAAGGAAACTCAAATCAGCTCCTCAAGATGGGGATGGCGCCTGGAATCATTTGAATATATCCTCAAAATCTCCAAGGAAAAAATAAAAAAATACAGTGTGGATCCCCAATATCTCTTCTATCACATACAATCTTTGATCCAGGGAAGAGTTGGCAATGTTCCCAAAGCAAAAATAAGCGGTAAAGAAATGGACATTTCCATTAAATTCCCTCAATCTCATTCTGTTGAGCTTAAAGACCTTCAAGACATGCTTTTTCGGACTCAGGAGGGGGAGTACCTCCGATTGGGAGAAATCACAGAGATTGAAGAAAGGCCTATTGCTGGTTCTATTGACAGAGAAGACCAGCAGTTCCAGCAAACCCTGGCCTGGGAATTCAGGGGCCCCTATAAAGCGGCTGAAAACTACAGAAAAAGTGTTTTTGAAAACCTGTCCCTTCCTCCTGGATTCTCAGCCACTTTGGAAGGAACCCGATGGATGACCGAGGAAGAAAAAGGACAGATCACCTTTGCCATTCTTTTCTCCCTCGTCATCATATTCATGATCCTGGCTTCTCTTTATGAATCCCTGATCCAGCCCTTTTTTATCCTCCTGGCTGTTCCTCTGGCGCTCATCGGCGTGTTTGTGGCATTTGTGGTGGCTGACTTTGCGTTTGATTCTGCGGCATATGTGGGAGTGATCCTTCTGGGAGGAATTGTGGTGAACAACTCCATCCTTCTGGTGGATCATATCAATCTCAAAAGAAGAAAAGGAATGGCTCTTCTGGACGCGGTTCTTCAAGGGACCAAAGAAAGAATAAGACCTATTTTTCTCACCACCAGCACCACTGTGTTTGGGATGCTTCCTATGGTCCTGATCCAAGTGGAAGTGGGGCAGAGAAAAATCTGGTCCACCCTGGCTCTTTCTGCTGTGGGAGGACTGATCAGCTCCACCCTTTTTATTCTCATCGCTATCCCGGTCTTTTATTATCATGGAGATCATATAAAAACATGGCTTAAAAATAAATCTATAGAAATCAAAGAATCCTGGAGGCGGTTTTGAATCAAAGCCTGATAAGGAGTTTATCATGAATAAAATATTGATACCCAAAAAATATCTGATGATTTTCCTGATCCTGATCATTGTTTTAGCCGGCGTTTATTTTCTTTTTCTTAAAAAAGGCCCTGAAGCCAAAGTGTCAGAGGAATCCGGAGAGACAACGATTCAGGAAGGGACCGAGGCAGCTCCTGAAGCTCCGGTTTCAGTAAAAACCGTGACGGCAATAAAAGGGGACCTGAATATAAAGCTCAAATCTCCAGGTGAAGCCTTTACCAGAAAGAAAATCATTGTAAAATCAGAAGTCCCAGGTTGGATCGATCATCTTCATGTTGAAGAAGGGCAGCACGTTAAAAAAGGAGATTTGCTGATAGAACTGGATAATCGACAGTATCAATTGAATCTAGAAGATGCCAGAGCCTCTTATCTCCAAAAACTCTCCGAACTCCTCATGGAACAAAAGTTTTCTCAAAGCCAAGAACAAATCTCAACTTCAAGTTCCGAAGAACTCGAAAAGTATAAGAAAGAATTCGATAAAGCCACTGAACTTTATACCAAAGGACTCATCTCCATGGAAGAATATGAAAAAATCAGCAAAGAATATGAAATGGTTTTGATTGAATCCGGAGAATTGAAAGATGAAATCCGAGAAGCGGCCAAAGGAGTCACTCAAGCGGACATCAATGTGAAAAAAGCCAAGATGGAATTGGAGAAAACCCAAATACAGGCTCCTTTTTCAGGAATCGTCTGCGATATCCAGGTGACTCCCCAAGAGCATGTCTCCAGCTCTCAGGAGCTCTTCACGCTGGTCAATATAGATCAAATCCAAGTGCACGCCAAAGTCCTGGAGAGTGAAGTCGGAAAGATGAAAACAGGTCGAGAAGTTACTCTGAATTTCAGTGCTTATCCAGAAAAAGAATTCAAAGGAACAGTCAAGTCCATAAGCCCTATTATTGATCCAGAGGACAGAACCTGCAAGGTCATTGTCACCATGAAAAATCCAGGAGAAATCATCAAACCAGGTATGCATGCAGAGGTGGAGATCATCACTGATGTTTATCAGGACAGGCTATTGATCCCTCAAGATGCCATACTAGTCAGAGGAGGTCGGAAATTAGCCTTTGTGGTGGAAGGAGATTTGGCTAAGTGGCGGTATCTGGAGCTTGGCCTTG
>DASRVI010000020.1:0-5299 GCA_035655135.1 Acidobacteriota bacterium
TTTTTTTTGGTTCCTTTTTATGGATTCCACAGTTTTTCTCAAATCCTCCTGATTTGGATTGATTTCCAGTGACCTTTCCCAGGCAGTCAGGGCTTCTTTGAGATTGCCCAAGCTGTAATAACATTCTCCGACGGAGTTAAGAATGGGAATGTGGGTCCCATAGTGAGAAAGATATTCTTTATAATAATGGATGGCTTGGTCGTATTCTTTAAGGGATTGAAGAGAGCGGGCCAGCAATGAGAGAAACTCATTTCTTTCCCGCTCAACAAAGGGAAGAGCGATTTGTTTGGCTTTCTGAAATTCTTTATTATCAAACAGAAATTGAGCCAAGTCCAGTCCATATTTAGGTGAGGCGGGATTTTCATTATAAGCCTTTTCCAACAGGGAGCGAGCTCGGCTTAAATTTCCTGCGTTTTTTGCTTGAAGACCCAGAATGTTGGCATACATGGGATCATCTGAAGCAGGCATGGGAAAAGATACCACCCAAGGTCTGGGGAGATCCTCAAAAGGAGTTATATAAAAATAATTCTGGGAGGAAAGGACTTCATTTTTCTTTGAATCCAATAAAGAGACTTTGATCCTGTAGTTGGCTGGTGAGTAATCAGAAAGAGGAAATTCTTCAATAAAGTAGGTTTTGTCTGCATAGGCAGTGATGTTTTTATTAAAAGAACGGATTTCTTTATCTTCTTTAAACAAGGTGTATCTTAAGATTCCTTCTTGTTCCAGCTTTTTATTCAGGCCAAAAACCTGAAAAAAGAGATAGAGAGTCTCGTCTTTACAAAAGTCATTTCTGGGAGAGGGAACAAGTTGGGTGTCCCTGAAAAGAAAGGGCTTGATATTTCCTTGGTATTTAGAATTCTCCACAGCCCTATTGGCTAAAGTCAGATCGCTCATGATAAGCGAAGAAGAGCTGGGAATATTTAATGAGACTTCAAAAGAAGTGAATTCTTTGGATACCGTATTTTTCATCAATAAGTCAAGTCTATAACTGCCTTCTATTAAGGGAAACAAATCCTGAAAGCTGAATAACTTTTGTCGGATATTTTTAAGTTGGCCAGGTGTGAGTTCAATCGGGACTTTCCGTTCATATTGATAAATGATTTTTCCTTCTGAATTGGTGATGCTTCCATTGACTTCAAAATTGCTGAAATAGTTGTTTTCGACATTTTCAACAGAAAATTGACTGGGTTCGATCAGATAATGAACAAAGAATATTCCAGATTCATCCTGAATGACTCTGACCATGGCATCGCTTTCAATATAATTAGCTGAATAATCGACTTCGATAAAGTCCTTGTACTTGAGCAGCTTCTTGGCATAGGTGTCTTTGACTTTTTCATGAGGGGCTTCTGGAATCATCTGGGAAATCAGGATTTCGGAGGCTATGGATGGGGAGGTTATGTATTGGATTTCTGTAGGAATGAGAGTGAGAGAGATTCGGGCAACTGAAGGCTCGATATTTATGAGTTTGCTGTAGGCACTCCTGTAATCTGTAGGGTCACCTCTATATTGAGTGAGAAGATGCTGTGGACCGAATTTTATAGGAGAATAAAGTTCGTATTCTCCCATTCCCCCTCTTTTAAAAAACACCACATTAAAGGAATTAGGGAGTCCGTACTCAGCCATGCCTTCATAAAACCAAATGATGGTGGGATAGATCTCAGAATCATTTTCATATCTTTCTATATAATCAGGATCTCCCAGGATAATGAATATTCTTCCCCTGGCAGTCCGCCATCCTGGTCCTGGAGCCTCACGGCCGAAAACCTGGTTAGCGTGTTTTATGCGGCGGTAATGTTCTTCCTTGTATTTGTTTCCAGGAAGTTCAGGATTGGGATCTCTCTGTTTCCAGAAGGCTTCTATGAACATATCCCTTTCCCGGTCAGATTCAAGCTGAAGAAAGACATCTCTTTCATTTTGAGTGATGATATAGACTACTTCCTCTTCAAGCCAGACACGGTATCTCTCAGGAAGGTCTTTGGGCGATTTTTTCTCGGCACGGATCATGACAGAGCACAGCATGGCCATGATAATCACGGTTATGAATAATAGAGTATATTTTCTCATGATCTTCATCCAATATAATAGAACTTTAAACCAAATTATGCAAGATGTCAGGATTGATTTGGAGAATTCCTTGATCCAATAATGTAATAGGGCATATATCACCTAAAGTTAGCCGCCGCAAGAGTATTTTTATTGTAATCATGATATAGGTCTTTTATAATAAATAAAATAATGAATGAGAGGTGGTCATGGAAAAAAAAGAAGCAAACAAAGTAAAGCTTGATGAAGGCCGATTGACCTTCGAACAGATCAGGCTTTTATTAAAAAATCTTCCTGTTGATATTACATTTGTGGATGAAAATGATAAGGTGTGTTTTTACAGTGCCAGTAAGGATCGGATTTTTGCCAGAAGTCCGGCTATCATAGGAAGGTCTGTGCAGAACTGCCACCCACAAAAAAGTGTCCACATAGTTGATAAGATTGTAAAGAGCTTTAAAGAGAAGAAAAAAGATAAAGCCGAGTTTTGGATTCAACAGGGCGAGTTGTTCATTTATATCCGATATTTTCCTGTTTATGATGAAAATGGAGATTACAGAGGTGTGGTTGAGGTTTCCCAAGAAGTGTCTGGAATCCGTTCTTTAAAAGGTGAGCGCCGGATATTAGACTGGTAAAAATATCAAAATCATATTCATCAAAAAATCCTTTTTTGAAAAAATCTTGCAAGTCATTAAAAAGAAAATAATAATAGAGGAATTATTATTTTTTATGACTATTTCATGTTTAAAGGAAAAAAATGAAAACAAAATTAATATGTTTTTTAGTTTTTAGTGCCTTTTTATTAGGTTCAGGTTTTTCATTAGGGGTAGAACAAGAAAAGCCTCTCACGATTCCAGAGAAAACTGAATTTAAACAGACTTCGCGGTATAAAGATGTGATGGATTTTATTGGTGAGCTCCAGAAAAAAAGCTCTTTTGTAAGAGTAGAGACTCTTGGAACCAGCACAGAAGGAAGAGATATTCCTCTCCTTATCATAGGGGATCCTGTGCCGTCCTCTCCTCTGGATTTAAACTATGATGAGAGATTGGTGGTTTACTTTCAGGCCAATATTCATGCCGGAGAAGTGGAAGGAAAAGAAGCAGCTCAGATATTAGCTAGAGATATTGTTTTAAGCGATAATCCTCCTTATTTGGATAAAGTGGTGCTTCTTTTAGCTCCCATATTTAATCCTGACGGGAATGAGAAAATAAACGTGAATAACCGTAGAAATCAGGTTGGTCCGGAAAAAGGAGTGGGAGTGCGCTACAACGGCCAGAATCTTGACCTGAATCGGGATGGATTAAAATTAGAGAGCCCTGAAGTAAGGGGATTGGTTCAAAATGTTATGTTGAGGTGGGATCCGGCTGTTCTTCTTGACAGCCACACTCATAACGGTTCCTATCATGAGGAAGTTGTTACCTATGTATGGTCCGTGAATCCCAATGGAGACAATTCCCTTATTGACTTTATGAGCGGAAAATTCATGCCTGAAGTCAATAAGATGTTAAGGGACAAATACAACACTCTTTGCATCCCTCATGGTGATTTCATGAGCATTAAAGAACCTGAAAAAGGGTGGAGAACTTTGGGTCCTGAACCTAGGTATATCAGCAATTATATCGGACTCAGGAACCGATTGGGCATTCTGAATGAAAACTATCCATATGCGGATTTCAAAACCAGGGTATTTTCTTGCCATAAGCTGTTTCATTCTATTCTGGAATTCTGCTGTGAACACAAAAACGAGATCCTTGATCTCATAAAAAAAGCGGATGAGAGAACGATCAAAAGAGGTCTTGATCCAGGTGAGGCTGATGTTTTTATGACTGACTATGAACTAAATCCTATTGACCAGAAAGTCACAATTCATGGTTATGAAATGGAAGTTATTGAGACAGACCGGGGTTGGCAGAGAGCTCGAAAAACAGACAAGAAAAAAACCTACACCATGCCTTTTTATGCCAATTATGATGCCAAAAGCAGCGTGAGACTGCCCTATGGATATCTGATACCCATTCCGGTCCCTGAAGTCGAGAAAAATCTTCTGCAGCATGGGATCACAGTTGAAATACTCAAACAATCTGTTCAACTTGAGGTGGAGAAATTTGTGATAGAGGAGTTGTCCTCAATGGAAAGACCCTATCAAGGCCATCATTTGAATACGGTTAAAGGAAAGTATGTCACAGAAGAGATGGAATTTCTTAAGGGGACTCTGTTTATTCCCTTGGCTCAGCCGCTTGCCAATGTCGCGTCCTGTCTATTAGAGCCGGAGAGTGATGATGGTCTTTTGGTTTGGAATTTCTTCGACCGGTATATTGTCCCTCAGTGGGGGAGAGGAACTCAAGTTTATCCTGTGTACAAGCTTATGAAACCTGTGAATCTGGTAAAAGAGATAGTCAGACCAGAAATTGGTGAATAGGTAAAAAGATATGACGGAACCGGTTTTGTCGCCAGAGGAAGTTTGTAAGCAGGCTTTGAATTCTCTCGAAGCCATGGCTGATCCTGAAAGAGCTGAGGGAGGAAAAAGGTTTTTTAAATCAGAAGAGCCAATTCATCTTCTGGGAATTCGGGCACCGGACATACGAAGAATATCCAAGGAATACTTTTCTAAGGTCAAATCTTATTGGACCCAGGACCAGGCTGTTGAACTCTGCACATTGCTGCTGCCCAACAAATACTTAGAAGTCAAAGCTTTGTCTCTTCTCATTCTAGAGCGGTTTGTCAGTTCTCTGGATAAAAATCATTTTTTTTTGATAAAGGAATGGATAAACAGCCACTACTGCTCCAATTGGGCCACCATAGATACTCTGTGCAGTAATGTGCTGGGACCCTTGATCAAAGCTCATCCTGAACTCATTGGTGAAGTTCTGACTTGGGCTGACTCCAAAAATATATGGCTTCGCCGGGCCTCTATTGTTTCATTTGTCAAATTAGCCAGACAAGGCGAATACATTGATGTGGTCCACAAGGTGGCAGAAAAGCTTTTTCCTGACAAAGAGGACCTGATACAGAAAGCTAATGGATGGATTTTAAGAGAGTCGGGAAAAACAGACATGAACCGCCTGGAACAATTCCTCTTAAAACGCGGAAAAGATATCCCCAGAACCACCCTGAGATACGCTATAGAAAGGTTCCCAGAGAAAAAGAGAAAGGAAATCTTGAAAAAAACAAAAAAATGACAAATGAAAGGATCTCAAATGAATAATTTAACTAAAAAAGTTAAAAATGCCTACCAGATATCCCTGTATATTCATCT
>DASRVI010000021.1:0-4215 GCA_035655135.1 Acidobacteriota bacterium
ACCAATTTAGACTTTAGGGAATCCCTGTTCACGTATTTTCTGTCCTCCACTAAGGTTTCATACAAGGGGAATACGGGAGTAAAGAGCAAAGTTTTTTTCCTGATCTTGGTCAGGAATCGAGCCAGAGGCATATCAAAATAACCATTGTACCCCACCACCACCACATCATGTTCTTTGAGACCCAAATAACGGACCGCTAAAGAGATATAAGCCATGATTAACTTAATCCCATTTTTTATGGCTGAGTTTAAAGAAAAAAATTCTGCTTTCTCTCTAATTTTTTCCCAAAAAGGTTGATGGCACTCCATGACCTCAAATCCTTTGAGGCGGCATGCCTTGAGCAAGGTCCTTGTCCGGGGAAACGAACGCTCATAAGTGCCAAAAAAACAAATCGAATATTTTTTGCTTTTATTTTTTGGTTTTGATTTTGGCATTTAATTTTTCAGCCATTTTTTTCCCTGCAAGAATGTTCTGCTCCATATTCTGATATTCCCACTGAGCATATCTTCCGCAGAGATAAATATCATTTTTCTCTAAAAACTCTTTAATGGTTGAAACCGCTTTGTTTCTGTGATGGTCATAACCGGCATAGGCATAAGGAAGAGTCAGCACATGGGTCAAAAGGATCCGGTCGTCTGGAAAAAGAACTTTGGCTTTGATCAAGTCTTCAATGGTTCTCTCCACAAGATTTTCTTTGTCGATTTTTCTGGTTTTTGAAAAAGAGACTTCAGCACTGACCGCGCTTTTCCCCTCAGGCACCATGCTTGAAGATTGATTCTGATAATACCCCAGCTTATGAAAAATCAGGTCTTCCTCAGGATAATACACCCGGTGTTTATCTGAGATCTCAGGACGATCAACCCCTATATTGACTATATAGAGGGAAGTCCATCTCAATTTTTCATGCGCTTCTTTCACTTCCGGAGGAACCACATCAATGATCCGGACCAGTTCCGGCAGAGGAAGGGTGGAGACCAATTTTTCATAATGATAGGCATTCCTTTTGTTGACTTCAAACGACTTATTTTTCAAAGAAATCCGGTTGACTTCAGAAGAAATGTTCACACTGCGAAGATGCGGGACAAAAGAATCAAAAATGGTTTGAATACCACCTTTTTTGGGATAAATAAAATTGGCATTGATTCCCATACATTTGGGCGCTCTCTTCAAGCTCCCATCTAAAACTTGTTCCAGACTGGGGATCGGGACAAACTCGCCCATCCAATCCACAGTCATCTGTTTGAGAGGAAGAGCCCACTGCTTCTTGTTAAAGGGGATCATGAAGTGCTTGGCTATGCCTCTGCCAAAAACTTTATAAATAAAATCCTCAAAATTGGTGAACCGGTCTGGTCTTTCTCCATATTTGAGCTTGGCCTCCATCAGTCCCAGAAGGCATTCCTTAACCACATCCACTGAATGACCATACAGGTTGGCTTGAAAGGGATACCGGGTGTAAATTCCTTTGGAGTAAATCCAGGCTTCTCTGGGCATGCAGTTCAAACCATTATTTAATATTTTGTCGATCAATGCTTTGACTTGTTTGGTTCGGGGATAAAAAATATGACCTCCGTAATCAAAACTAAATCCCCTAACTTTTTCAGTGCGGCAGCCTCCTCCCACCTCCTGATTCTTTTCCCAGATAGAGTAATCCCTGTCCAAATAATAACCCATACTCAAACCAGTGGGTCCTGCGCCGAGAATCGAAATGGAATTCAAGTTAAGACATTCCTTTTTTATAAATTTTATTGATGTTTTCTGCTGTTTTTTTCCCGCTGTTCATGCTGTGGTCCATGTTGAAATACTCCCACTCGCCAAACCGTCCGCAGGGGAAAATGCTGTTTTCTCTCAGAAAGTTATGTATTTTATCTACATTTTTTCGATGATTTTTGTCGTAAATGATGTATGCGTATTTAAGGTCTGCCACATCCGACACCAGGATTTTGTCATCCGGAAAGAGTATTTTGGCTTTGATCAAATCCTCAACCACCCGCTCTGTGATGTTCTCCCGGCTGAGCTTTTTGTATTTGGAATATGAAATTTCTGTGGAAACCGAACTGCAGTTGTCCGGAGTGGTGTGAGTGGAGAAATTCATGGGATAGCTGATCCGATGAAATAAAAATTCAGGTTCGTAAAAATAAACATAATGAAAAGGGCTTATGTTTTCCCTCTCAATACCTAAATTCACACAGTAAACCGAATTGTTTTCCAGTGCCTCAGAAGCTGTTCGGATAGCCTGAGGAACCTCATCCGCATATTTGATCACTTCAGGTAGAGGTAAAGTAGAGATAAGCTGCTCGTAAAAAACTTTTTTATTATCATTAAATTCAACGCACTTTTTATTCAAATAAATCTTTTTCACTTCTTTTTTTAGGTGAACATTTTTTATTTTTGGTTCAAAAGAAAGGGGAAGGGCTTCAATCCCGCCGTGATAGGGATACCAGAATTCCTTGTTGAATCCAAACAGCTTAGGGCTGTCATGAAGAGCTCCCTCTAAGAGTTCCTCCAAGGATAACCGAGGGACCCGGTTCCACACCCATTCAAAGTTCATCTCGCTGGGAGGAACCGTCCATATTTTCTTTGCATAAGGAATCATCAGATGCTTGGCAATGCCGTCTCCGAAATTCCACTGGATCCACTCTTCATAATTTCGAGGCTTTTCCTCTGTTCTCTGAAGTGCCTTAAAAAAGCCTATGATACAGTCCTTCACCACGGAAACCGGCAGTCCGTAAAGGTGAGACTGAAAAGGGAACCGGGTGTAGATATCATATTTTCTGTGATAAATATAGGCTTCTCTGAGCTGAAAACGCAGATTTTTATGGAGGAGCTTTTTAATAAGCTCCTGAGTGTATTTATCTTTAGGGAAAAGGATATGAGGCCCGTAGTCAAAAATAAAATTATCTTTTTTTATGGAGCGGCATAATCCCCCTACTCTATCTTCCTTTTCAAATATTTCATAATCTTCTTCCAGATGATAGGCTGCACTCAATCCAGATAGCCCTGCGCCTAAAATTTTTACACTCGACATATGAATTTCTCTTTACCTAGATTATTGTTTATTCTTTTTACTTTCTTCGCTTTCTATTCTTCTGACCCGCCTTAAAATCTCCTCAATCAATTTCCGGTTGGATGCGATTAAATCTGAAAGAACCGCCATCACAGCTAATAAGAAGCTGGCGATCAGTAAAATTGCGGTCAGTATCAGCGACTGAATATGCCCCTGATACTGTCCGATATAGACAAAATAAAGAAATCTTATTCCCGGGATTAATCCTAAAACAAAAAAGATCAGTGACAATATCGAGAATATTTTTAGAGGTTTGTACATGGTGTAGCTTCTGAGGATGGTGGAACCGGACCGTTTTAAAAAACTAAACAGATTGGTGAACAGCCTGGAATCTCTGATCTTTTCATTGGTTTGAATGGGAACACTTATCACTGAAAGCCCAATGTTTCCGGCCTGAATCAATGTTTCCAAAGTGTAGGAAAAATTGGACAGAACATTGATTTTCAAGGCAGCTTCCCGGCTGATAGCCCGGAATCCACTGGGGGCATCCAGAATATCAGTTTTTGATAAGAATTTGACCACAAAGCTTCCCAGTTTCTGAAGCTTTTTTTTGATCCATGAAAAATGTTTGATCTGCTGAGTCTGGCGGTCACCAATGACAATATCAGCCTGTCCCTTTAATATAGGATCAATAAGCTTAGGAATATCAGCTCCCCGGTACTGGTTATCTGCGTCTGTGTTGACAATGATATCGGCTCCGTGAAGCAGACAGGCTTCCAGACCTGCAGAAAATCCTGCAGCCAGGCCTCTGTGCTTTCTGAACCGCACAATGTGGTCTACCCCATTTTTTTCAGCCACTTCAGCGGTGTTATCCCTGCTTCCGTCATCTATAACCAGAGTCTCGATCTGATCGATTCCTTTTATTTCCCTGGGAAGATCTTTAAGAGTGATGGGCAGGTATTTGGCTTCATTAAAGCAGGGTATTTGAATGATCAGTTTCATATTTTTGTCCAGAACGTCTGTTAATGAATCGGAAAAATAATATCAAAAAATATTATCCATGTCTATAAGCTAGTCCCTCTAATAGCCATATGGAGGGAAAAGGATATGGGATGAGGCATCCACTATGAGGGCTGAGCGGGCATGGTTCCTCTTTAGAGGAGAGCGAAGCCCGAATGGGAGAGAGATTCCTCGCTGGGGAATCGAACGGG
>DASRVI010000022.1:0-3629 GCA_035655135.1 Acidobacteriota bacterium
CCCAAAGAGGTTGATTTTATCAATAAAATAATCAACAGTCCTTATTTTTATTTTGCCGTTTTCATCATCACACTATCTATACTGACCTCCTATAAACCTTCCCATTCTCTTCCTACTCTTGAGGAAGGAGAGATCGCCTCAACAAATGTGGTGGCTCCTGCGGATATGACCATAGAAGATATAGAAACCACTGAAAAACGTAAAAAAGAAGCAGCTGAGGCCGTGCTTCCTGTCTATACCTTAGATGAAAATACGTTTTTGAATACAGAAGAAAAAATCCGATATTTTTTTAATTCAGGAAGAGAGCTGATCAAGAAGGGGGTCACCAATACCAGAATAGAAAACCTTAAAAAAGAAGTGGCGGACAAATACGGCTTAAATATCTCTTCAAATATTATTCGGTCCCTAATACAGGAAGGCTTCTCATCGGAGCTGGAAGAAAATCTTATAAATCTCATCAGAAAATATTCAGAAATTGGGATCATTACTTCAAAAAATTTGTTCACCCATAATGAACAAGAAAAAGGCTTTAACCTCATAACAAGCACAGGTAAAGAAAAAACTGTTCGGACTTCTGAAATACTTGATTTAGAAACTTGCAAAGCAAAACTATCTGAAGATATATCAGGGATCGAAACATCAGCCAGAAAAAAATCTCTTCTGGAATCCCTTTCGCATTTGTTCATTAAAGAAAACATCACCTATAATCCGATCGAGACCGAACTGAGAAAAGTATCCGCCCGATCCAATATAGAGACCGTATTTTATAACATAAAAAAAGGAAAAGTCATTCTTCGAAGAGGAGACGAAGCCAAAAAAGACGACCTAAGGCAAATTAAAGCCATCAATCAAAATCTGAGCGACAAGCCCAGCTGGTTTACGAATTTTTTAGGATCTTTTCTATTATTCGGCATTCTTTTTCTGGCTTTACTTGCTTACTTTAATTCCAGAAAAAATAAAGAGGGATTCCTCAATAAATACATCATTACAGGGATTATTGCCTTGCTCAGTCTTGTTATTTACAAATTATCCATATTTTTGGTCCAACTCATCAGTCAAAGTTCCAATATCCCTATGCTGGAATACTCCCAAAGTCTTAACTATGCCCTTCCCTTTCAAATGGGAAGTATTCTCTTTACCTACTTATTGGGAATTCATATGGGGATTATTTTCACCCTGCTTAATGGCATTATAGTGGGCCATCTTTTCAAAGCTAATTTTTATCTTTTGGTCTTCACTCTTGTGGGAGGAATTGCTGGGGTTTTCGGTACCAAGCGCTATGGAAAATCCATGATATCTGCTTTTAAGTCTGGTGTTTTCCTGGTAGCTCCCATAAACTGCGTCGTCTTGATCATATTTCATCTTCTAAGAGAAAGCATTGGCCCCATGAGTCTGATTTCTAGCGAAATCATTATGGGAATTCTGGGAGGAGTGTTGAGCGGCGCTCTCGCTTTCATATTTATTCCTATTTTTGAGAACACATTTGGCATATTGACCCAATCAAAACTCAATGATTTGATTAACTCAGACCTGCCTATTTTTAGAAAAATGGCTATGGAAGCTCCTGGCACTTATCACCACTCCCTTATTGTGGCTTCTCTTTCAGAAAATGCGGCTGAGGAGATCAATGTCAATCCCCTTCTGGTTAGAGCAGGCGCTATGTACCACGATATCGGAAAAACAAAAAGACCTGAATACTTTATTGAAAACAGGACCAGAAAAAGCAGCCGGCATGAAGAGCTTAAGCCCAGCATGAGCAGCCTGGTTATTATCAATCATGTTAAAGAAGGGGTCGAAAAAGCATGCCAGTTGAAACTCCCTAAGAAAATAAGAGAGATCATTGCCCAGCATCATGGAGACTCTTTAATGAGGTATTTTTATGAAAAAGCCAAAGAAGAATATGATCCTGAGATGCATAAAGTGGGAGAAGAAAGCTACAGATACGCAGGTCCTAAACCCAAATCCAAAGAAGCAGCCCTGGTTATGCTCGCTGATTCTATTGAGGCTGGCTCCAGAAGCATAGAAAAACCCACTGAAGACAATCTAAAAAGATTCATTAATGACATATTCAACAATTATCTTCTCGACGGTCAGCTCGATCACAGCGGTCTTTCTCTTAAAGAGCTCAAAATTATTGCTAATTCATTTTTATCAACTCTGGACAATGTCTATCATCCTCGAATTGAATATCCAGGATTTAACTTTGAAAAAAAGCAACAGAAAAAATCTAAAAAAACAAACGCAAATAAATCCAAAAATGATAGAAGTTCTCAATCAGCAAAATAGATTCCAGGTCAATAAAAATCATTTTATAGATCTTTTGAACCGGCTCATTAAGTATTATGACCTTAAAGACCCAGAAGTGGTTCTCACATTTGTGAACAGCCAGGAAATAAAAAAACTCAACCAGAAATTTTTAAACAAAAATGAAGTCACAGATGTGTTGAGCTTCCCTTTGAATGAAAAAAGCCCTGACGGACAATTCTATCTGGGGGACATCATCATATCTGTCAGCCAAGCCTTTGACCAAAGCTCCCGTAAATCTCACAGCCTGGAAAGAGAATTGGATATACTGACCATTCATGGATTTCTCCATCTCTTGGGATATGAACATTCTAAAGGGATTGAAGAAGAAGAAAAAAAAATAAGAAATATAATTTTTGAAAGTTAAAATGAAAAAGAATAGCCAAAAAACTCAAAAAACAAAAGTGGGCTATGTGTCTCTCATAGGACGCCCTAATGTGGGAAAATCAACTCTTCTCAATAAATTTTTAGGCCAAAAAGTCTCTATTATTTCTGATAAACCTCAGACCACCCGAATCAGTATTCTGGGTATCAAAACCACTGAGAAGGGACAGATTATCTTCATAGACAACCCAGGAATCCACAAACCGCTCCACAGACTCAACAAGCGTATGATGAGCTTTGTTTATTCCTCTCTGGAAACCGCGGACCTGATATGCCTGCTCATAGATGCCACTCTGAAGTTTGGTCATGGAGATGAATTTGTGATCGAGACCCTAAAAAAAGTCTCTACTCCTGTATTTCTTCTCATCAATAAAGTGGACATCATTAAAAAGGAAAAGGTGCTGCTTTTGATAGACAAATACAAAGACCTTCTTCCTTTTGCTGAAATCATCCCTATCTCTGCCCTTAAAGGAACCAATGTCAAAGTATTGGAAGAAAGCATCTATCAGCATCTTCCAAAAGCAGAGAGAATCTTTTCTAAAGACCAGCTTTCCACTCAGACTCAAAGATTTTGGCTCTCTGAGATCATCAGGGAAAAGTTGCTTAAATATGTGGCTAAAGAGCTTCCTTTTGTGACCGCGGTCCTTATCAACAAAATCGAAGAAAGAAAAACCAAGGGCAAGCCTTTGACCTATATTCATGGGGATATCTTTGTGGAAAGGGAAAGCCACCGCAAAATCATTCTGGGAAAGCAAGGCTCTCTCATCAAAAAAATCGGCACAGAAGCACGTAAAGAAATCGAGAATATCGTGAAAACAAAAGTTTTTCTTGACCTTCATGTGAGAGTGAGGAAAAGGTGGCGCGATTCACCCAATGTGTTGGAGCTTATTGAACAGCAGTAAACGGGGTGAGCGAGGGGCTTCGAACCCCCAACCTCCGGA
>DASRVI010000023.1:0-2562 GCA_035655135.1 Acidobacteriota bacterium
ATAGAAAGTGATAATATCCAGGAATAAAGTGGAGCCAATAAAGAAATCATACTGAAGATTCAGTAAGAATTTTCCCGGCTTTTTCTTTGATTATTTTCCAGGCATTTTTGACATCTTCCTCTTGGGTAGTTCTTGAGGCGATGCACATCCGAATCACATATTTTCCTTTGAGTGTGGTGTGAGTGATATGAAGCTTCTCAGTCTGATTCGTTTCCTCTAGAAGTTTTCTGTTTATTTTATCCAACTCATCTTCGCTGCGTCCGTCATTCAGGCGAAAACAAACCAGACTCAACGGCACTGGAGCCATCAGTTCAAAGTGCTCGCTGTCTTCAACTTGACCTTTAAAAAATTGAGCTAATTTTATGTGTTTGCGAACCATTTTCTGAATGCCTTCTACCCCATAATACCTGAGAACAAACCACAGCTTTAAAGCACGAAATCTTCGACCTAACGCCACTCCCCAGTCCCTGAAATTTTTCACCTCACTGTCCACTCCAGTTTTTAGGTATTCAGGGTGAATCTCAAATGTGCGCACCAAAGCCTCTGGGTCTTTAACAAAATAAGCTGAGCAGTCAAAATTAGTCAGCATCCATTTGTGCGGATTGAACACAAAGGAATCCGCATACTCAACTCCCTTCAATACCCATCTTTTCTCAGGAAGCACCGCAGCTGTGCCCGCATAAGCCGCATCCACATGAAGCCACAGATGATGACGCCTGCATATTTTCCCTATCTCATCTAAGGGGTCTATAGCCGAAGAAGAAGTCGTTCCAGAAGTAGCAATAACACAGCAGGGTTTGAATCCCTTGTTCTGGTCTTCTAATATTGCCTTTTCAAGCTGCTCAGGAATCAGTGCAAAATCTTTGTCAGTGGAGATAATTCTGATGTTTTCTTTGCCAAACCCTGCGATTTTAGCTCCCTTTTCCACACTGGAATGAGCCTCTTCAGAACAATAAACCACAAGAGGATCTTTGACTCCTTTGATATTACTGCTGAATCCAGTAGTCTTTTCTCTGGCCGTCAATAAAGCCACTAGAGAAGAAGATGAAGCTGTATCCTGAATAACTCCCACCATTTCATTAGGGAGACCGAGCATCCCTCTCAGCCACTCCATCACCACTTCTTCCAGTTCTGCTGCAGCCGGAGAAGTCTTCCATATCATGCACTGGGCTCCCATTCCAGCAGTCAGTAGTTCAGCTAAAACTGAAGGAGGACTGTTGTTTGCCGGAAAATAAGCAAACCAGGAAGGGTGCTGCCAGTGAGTCATCCCAGGAAATATTTTCGCCTTAAAGTCTTTGAAAATCTTGTCCAGATGTTCACCTTTGTTAGGAGCTTGTTTTGGAAGTTTCTTTTTGATGTCACCAGGATTCACATCCGGACATACTGGATATTCACCCACATTATCTAAATAATCAGCCACCCAATCCACAAATTTATAACCGAATTTTTTGAAGTCCTTTTTATCCATGATTCACTCCTCAATGTAGTTTAGAGTTTAATATACAATATTCACTCTTCAATTACTAACCTGACCTGTTCATGGAAAGCCTCTCTTATTCTGTTATAGAATCTATTTTACATATAAGGGGAAGGGCAGGGGATTCCTCATCCCTTGCCCTCTCCCCTTAATAAACAATAACCATCACGGGTATCCTAGAATGAGAGGGGCTTCCGCTGTACATAAAAACTTCGAATCAAGAAAAAGTATGACTAATGGCTGAATAACTGCAAAATAGGCCTCACTAAGCCCGATTTTTTGTAAAAAACACTCATAAACAACAAATTTAATTTTATTAGCATTTTTTCCTTGAAATTCTATTCTAAAATATGATATAATTACAGAAAGTAGTCGATAAGTGAAAGGGAAAAAAGAATAAAGCCAAAAGGGATTATTCTATTTGCTTCTATTTCAATAACTTATAAAGGTAAAAAGTGTCATTGAGAAGGTTGGCCAATTTTCTGCTTTCTTTGAGATGAACTTTGGAAATTAGCATCATTTTAAAAATATCAGCATTTTTCCCAAATAACTCATGAGAAAGAAAATTTTTTATAAAAAAACGCAACTTTTATTTAAATTAGGGCGTATATATGTATGGAGATGCTAAAAATGAAAAAAGTTCCTCTTTTTTACCCTCCTTTTTTCATGGGATTTCAGATAGATGGACCCTAACCTTTATTCCATCCCCATCACGCCGCTCGTTTCCATTAAGGAAGCGGGCGGCGTGCTCTATTTCTCTATTATTCTAAATCCTTTCCCACAGTAGTCTTGATAAGCTCTCCGTGTTTGACGTTTCTGGTGCTTTTTAATTGATTTGAAATATTTTCTATGACCCGGCTCTTTCCTCTCAAGATAATCACTTCAAGGCAATTATGAGAATCCAAATGAATATGAGTGGAAGATATGATAGCTCCTATATGCTGGTGCTGGATATGATTGAGTATCTCAGTGACCTCTCTTTTTTCGTGATTAAAAACAACGCTCATTATCCCGATAATCTCTTTATTCTCCTCTTCCCATTCCTGTTTAACAAGGCGGTCCCTTATCAAATCCCTTATAGCTTC
>DASRVI010000024.1:0-4332 GCA_035655135.1 Acidobacteriota bacterium
CGCTTCACTACTGGTGGCATGAACATTGATTTCATCCGGAAAAAAGATGAGATTACAGGATTTTATTTGGGTACATCAGGTATTAGAAAAATTAAATTTGTTAAAAAAAAGGACTAACTCTGACTCAGATAATGAATGAAAAATAGGTTAATATTTTCTCATTTAAAATTCTTGATGAGGTTGCATTAATCTATAAGTTGGGGATCATAGAAGCACTAAAGTAGAAGTAAAGACCTCCAAAGCAGTGGAAATAAGGTCCTTTCGCATTCTCCTTGCATCAGGGTTGATTTACAGACCCTAAAAGAGTTAAATCTTTAAAAAAGAATATAACGGGAAAATAGAAGAAAACGTTCTCTGTCACTGCAAAAAAGCTCAGACAGAGGGTCCTCGGTTCGGCCAATACACTCAGAGTTGGTATGTCGGAAAGGGTTGCTATATAAACTGCAGATGAGGGTTAAATATCCTTACCCCTAATTAATCCCATCATTAAAAAGGAAAAATCACCTCATTAAATCCGTCGTTCTGCTATTTTTCTAATCCCCTCCAGTAATTGATCAATCTCTTTGTGGTTTATGTAATAATGAGTTGACACTCGGCATCCATAAGTCCCTTTTTCTCTGCTTCCCACGGTTCGGATCACGATATTGTATTTCTGCCTCACATAATCCACGATGTCCCTTGGTTCAACTCCTTTAATGGAAAATGCAGTCAGCCCTCCGCTTAAATAAGGGTCCTCTGAAGTGTGAAGCTTAACCCCTGATATTTTTTTCAATTCCTGTTTGAAATATCCTGCCAGAGACTTGATCCTTTTTTCGATCCTATCTTTGCCGATATAATTCTGAAAATCCACGGCTTCTCCCAGGGCTATGATCAAAGCATCAGCTCTCTGACCTAAAGTTTCATATTTTCTGGCGGTAGGCCGGTCCCATCCTGAAGTGGTGATAGTGGGCCACAACTGGTCCTGAACTTCCTTCCGGACATAGAAAACACCCACTCCTGTAGGCGCCCCCAGCCACTTATAGGGACTGGTGGCAAAAAAATCAACCCCCAATTCTTTCATATCTAAATCCAGCATGCCCATGCCGTGAGCGCTGTCTGCAGCTACCAGAAGACCATTCTCGTGAGCCATTTTGGAAAGCTCTTTTAAAGGAGAAATGAGTCCTGAAATATAAACAGTATGGCTCACGCTGATGACTTTGGTTTTTGGAGTGATGGCTTTTTGGAAACCATTCACAAATTCATCCACACTTTTAGGGGGCAGTCCAATGGGCACTTCAGTGACTTTGATGCCATAGCGCGCCTCCTTGATCTTCCAAGGATGAGTTCCGCCCGGATGCTCCATAGAAGAGAGAAGGACTTCATCGCCTGGTTTGAGGTCCAGTCCGTTGGCCACAAAATTCATGCCTTCTGTGGTGTTCCTTACCACAGCTACTTCATCCGGAGATGCGTTGATGAACTGCGCGATCCTCATGCGTATTTCCTCTTTTTTCCTAGGAATATAGGTGTAGGTATGCACTGGAGAAGTGGCTTGAACCTTAAATATCTTCATCAGGGTATTGAACACAGGTTTAGGCATGGGCCCCACAGTCCCGTTGTTCATCATTATCAGACCATCCTGAAACAGAAACTTCTCTCTAATGGCATCCCAATAAATCCCATCCGGAGCCTCATCCCGAATATACTTTTGGTTGAGATCAGTTATGCTCTGATAAATAGATGCATTGAGTTTGGATAAGCCAGCTATGGAAAGGGAGGAACCAGCTAAAAGATATTTCACAAAATCTCTTCGTGTGACTCCTTTTTCTCGGAATTTTTTAAATAAATGGTCATTATCCATTTATTCCTCCTTGTTGATATCTCGCTTATTTTCTTCCCTATGATGAGAATAAATATTGGATTCCATCAGGATGATACTTCCCTCAGGGACTCCTATATCCTCTGCAATCACAGGACACTTTGCTTTTAAAAGAAAAAAAATGGGCTTTTTTAATTCTGAAAGCGCTTCATAATTACCTTGGCCCTTACTAATGATCATGGGAGCTTTATTAAAGGTATCTAAAAATTCTTTGGAGCAGCAATTCAATACAGTTCCTGGTGCATCACTCCCTGAAGATATGATTACAGCAATTCTGTCCAATCCTGCGGCCACAGCTTCCTCTTTCACAGCATCATTTATGACCGGCTTGTCCCTGACAGCGTATATCACAGGAACATCTAACTCTTCAATCAAAATTCGGTCAAATACAGTCTCTCCCGCATTATCTGCCAAGTAAACGATTTGGTCAGCCTTCCGGATCATCTGTTTGAATTCATGAAAATGATTGACCGCAAAATCCTGGACGAAAATTTTCTCCAGATCCTTTTCTATATCAAATTCTGTATTGGCTCCAAAATCAATGATATTTCCCGCAATAGCAGCTCTAAGAGCCGCCATCAGGGGATTATCAGCCTTTTTCACCTTTTCCTTTACCTCAGGGTAAAGATCTAATGCCTTCTGAGTGCAGGTTTTTTTAATCTCTTGGTAAGGATCTTCCACTCCTGTAATCTCTGAAATAATCCGGTAAACTTCCCTTCCTATTTCAGGAGGAGTGGAATCAAAAGATAATTGAGGAAGAAATGAGCTGACCTCTCTCAATGCTTTCCATATCTCTTTTTCATCAGAAGTGATCAACCTCATTGTTCTCAAAGTCTGGATAAAAAAGCAGGGATAGCAATCCAAATAAGCTTTCATACTCCATGCTTCCTGTTTGATGAAATCATCTGTATTCTATGATGTGTACGTTGAGTTTGCCTATCAATTCAGAAGCAGAAAGGACCATTTCCTTAAATAAATTTTCATCCAGCTCTGTTCGACCAAATTTAATATGAGTGGCATCTGTATAATATTCACCGCTACTTGGGTCCACACTGAACCATTTGGGATCCAAATCAATCCACTGGCCCACAAAAACTTCAGGCCACATGTGATAAGCAAAAAAATCTTCTCCGTACATAATCCCTACATTCGCCCTTGCCGGTATCCCAACCGAACGGCACAAAGTCATGAAAAGCACTGTGTATTCACTGCAGTCTCCTTCTCTTTTTATCAGTATCTCTTTGCTTGAAGCAAACCCCACATCATAATTGGGCTTGATTTCATTTCTAATCCAGTCAGCAATCTTTTTTGCGGCTTTCCATGAATTTTTTTCATCTCCTACAATTTTCTCGGCAGTGGCTTTAATATCCGGATCATCTGATTGACAGAACAGGGTCGACTTTAGGGCGGATTCCAAGTTTTTTTTATCTATGGGCAAACACAGAGCTTCTTCCTCATGAAAAATCACTGATTCTGTGTGTAAAATAAAAGAATCTTCTTTCTTCTTAACCAGTTGTTGACTCGGTCCATCCCAGGGAAAATCATCGATTTTTTGCTCAGACAAACCACTTAACTCCATTTTCATGCTTTGAATTTGTTGGGGATTTTTTATTTCTTTATTTGTTCTTATGATTGTGGATAAAGCTATATCAACAGTTCCGGTCCCTTTTTCCAGTGCTTTTTGCTGGGACATTTTTAAGGACGTGATATTCATAAAACCGGTTTGTATCTCAGACTTATATAAATCCCCTTTGTCATTTATCCATTCTTCTGCAACCACAGGAACCAGAGAGGAGAGTCTGGACCTGGTGTGCCATAATTCACAACTCTTCCCCAGGATCAATATTTTCTCTTTTCCTAAGATTTCATAACGACAATCTGAAAAGGAGTAGGCCATGGGATCGAGTATTTTGTAATCATAAACTGCTCCTTTTTTGAGCTTTTTCTGTTCAATTATTTTTTTGACTGGAACTTCAAGATAGAAAGGTTCCTTAATAGGAATCTCCTTCACGGTTTTGCCCTCCATTTTAAACACAACAGAGTCAGGATTTATCTTGGCCCTGACATTGATTTCCTGTTCAGACATCTTTGTTTTCACCACAGCTTCAACAGGTCTGTCTTCACCATCATACAGAAATTCCTCAGCAGTGGTCATCTCAACCGGATTCCCCCCTAAACGAGAAACTTCCATTTTTGTCTCGCTATAAATTCTAGTGTATTCTTTATGGTCCCTGTGTATTTTTTCTTTAAATAAATAACTGTGACCAATTTTAATGCCCTGCATGTAAAGGCCCATCCAAGTCTCATGTCTATCTTTATCCTGAAATCCAGCGGTCCCTAAAATAGAAAAATTCAGAAAAAATATTAATAAATTAAGGGATAAAGATTTTTTTCTATTCACTTCAAAAATCCATGTTAATAAACTGAATTAATGGTTAATTCCGAGAAGACAGGTCAATGACTTTTTTAAAAACCCT
>DASRVI010000025.1:0-2751 GCA_035655135.1 Acidobacteriota bacterium
CTTAAAAAATCAATTTTTTTAGTTCGGACTCTTCGGTATGACCCGGCATTTCTTAAGAAATCTAAAATAGGCTGCTTGACCACAGCTTCTTTTGTGGAGTATCGGTCTTGACCTTTTTTTTGTCCAAAGAAAATTTTTTCAGGCCTGACACATAAACGGTTGTGAAAATAATCCTGACGATATGCACCGTAAGGACCACTGGGCATATAATCTCTGTATCCTCCGTCATGAAGGAGGACTGAACCTTTGGACATCAAAAGCACAATGCTGTTTTCATCTGAATGTCCGTGAGTCATTTTTTCTTCTTCAACGGGAATAGTATCTCTGAGATAATCTCTAAAGTTTGTTCCCCCAGATCCTTCGTCTCTGTAGTTTAACAGCATATAGGTTGAATCTGGGTCCCATCCGTTCCGAAAAACAATTTTTTTACCCACAATATCTTCCATAACCTCTCCAGACAGATCTGTGGGCTTCACAGGCTTTATATCATCGCTACCCCAAAGATAGCAGTCCAAAAGCATGTATCCTAATCCGATGTTGGTAGGATTTTCAAAGTCGATGAATTTATGGGCGATGATGGAAGCGGCCCATTTCATCTGACTGTTTTGATACTTTTTGGCAGCCGTCTCAAAATAAACAAGAAATCGGTTCCAGTTTCTCATCCAGTGGGCATCTCCAAAGTCTGGAATCATTCCTTCAGGACACATAAGATGAAGATAATAATGGGCATAATAATACATTTCAGGTGTTTGGAATAGAGCTTCCATTTTGTCAAGGGCATAAGCATATCCACACATTGCGTAAAGCCAGACAGCATTATAAATAGTGGCATCTTCGATTTCCCAATTACCCCAGTTGTCGTCTCCAATAGCATGACGCTGCATCTCCCATTTTTTTGAATCCGGGTGTTCAGGAAGGACTTTTATAGCCCATGCCAGCGATTCAGCCCTTAAAGCGGCCCGGTTCATGGGTCCCCATTCTTGAGACCTGAGGAGGTATTTCATGCTTTCGGCAATGTTCTCTTCGATTTTTTGTTTTTCTGGGAGTGATAAGACGTCCAGACCCTTTAGCAGGGCATAGGACCTTATATAACGCATCGCTGTAAAGAAATCTGGGAGACAAGGAGGTTTATCATCATAGTCAGGCCTTTTCTCAACAGCCCATTGAGGATAAGCTTGGGTGTATTTATCATAAGTCAGCAGCACTTTTTTTGATCTGGATGCGTAGGTTTTATTTCCTTGTGTTTTATATAAGTAAGCATAGATCACAGCCATCTCTAAAAGTCCTCCGGGAGGCCGATAACCAAAAACATTCTCAGGATCAAAACTTTCTCTCCATTTTTTGATTATTTGGTCGTAATGATCCCAAGTCCAATCCGCGGATTTTTGAGCGTAGCTAAGGTATTTTGATAAAGGAACCGCATTTATATCCGCAAACACAGGATGAATAAAGAAAAAGCATAACAGAGAGATCGCACTCATAAAAGTTATCATAGCGAAATGTTTTTTCATGTGAGACCTTCCTTAAAAGAATACTAGGTTCAAAAATATATTGTGTTAATTGATTTCTTATATATTAAATCCACTTAACGAAAAAAAGTAAACCATAAATAAATCTTAAAAGGATTTAAAAATACCCAATAGAATATCACCCCCCGAATCATCTTAAAAGGCTATTGCATTTGACAGAATGAAAATGAGATATTATAAAAAGCATGAGAAATAGGCGGAACCGAACTAAATTTGAAGGGACTTATATCGCGTCACATTAAAATTTTTTATTTAAAAAGGTTATAAAATGGATGAAAAGGAGAAAAAAACTAGATTTTTGAAGGATTTAGATAGAGTTCGTCAGCAGATATCAGAAATAGAGGAAGTAGAGATGGAAAGGACTCGGAAAGAACAGATGTTAAAAGACCAGAAATTTCAGTTAAGAAATTTATTAGAAGAGCTTTCTTTAGGTATTTTATCTGTGAATCTTAAGGGTATCATCAATTTCACAAATTCTAAAGCACTTAAAAAGCTCAGGATTGATTCTTTTCAGGCTGTAGAAAAAACTGAAGTGTGGGATGTCCCTGTTTTTGTTAAGTCAGGAATATCAAAAGGGATCAGAGAATGCCTTGATTCTCAAAAGAGAAATACTGTTGATTCTTTGTATGAAGATGAGAATGGTCATAAACATTATTATAAAAACACCTTTTCTCCACTTTTTCAGAAGGATGGGTCCATAAATGGGGTTGTGGTAACCATTGAGGATGTTACTGAAGAGAGGAAAAGCGATAAAAATTTAACTCAAAGACTTGAATTTGAAAAGTTTATGTCTCGAATCTTGTCTCAATTAGTGGAAATAAAAGATTTTGAGAGCACTTTTACAGGGGTATTGCTGGAGATAGGAGTCAAATTCGGTGCTGACAGAAGCGGATTATACTTACTTGATGAGCGTGGTCAAACCCTAAGCTGTGCCTATGAATGGCACAATAAAAAAGCAGATCCTCAGATTGGAAATAGAAAAAATATGCCTTTGGATGAATTTTCCTGGATGGTTGAAAAATTCATGGATAAAGAAACAATTCAGATTAAAAAGATCTCAGAAATGGATAAAACCCAGGGATCCCTTAAAAAATGTTGTATAAATGAGGAAACTTCCTCATTTTTAGCTGTTCCTGTATTTCATGAAGATAAATTAACTGGATTTATAGGGATTGAATGGACATCAGAGGAGAGTAACTGGACTGAGTTTGACCTTCATCTA
>DASRVI010000026.1:0-4994 GCA_035655135.1 Acidobacteriota bacterium
GAAATGAAGCTTATCAGGTAGTCAATTTTAAATCCCCTTCTGATGTGACCGGAAAATTCGTGACCGTGGAAATAACAGACTGCGGACCCTACAGCCTCATCGGAAAAATCTAGAAAAAACAGGGACAGATCCCCTTTTTCACCCAAATAATCGGGTAAGCTAAAATTTCAGTAAATGTGAGCTTAGTTTTTACTGATTTTATTTTTTATTCAAGAAAGATACCTGATTTTGATTTAGATAATACTTTTTTCGGGGAAGGAAGGAGTTATTGGGGCAAGATTTAGGACAATTAAGCAAAACAGAGACACCTTCCCATGGGAACTCAGTGGGAATCTAAACTCTTAGTGAAAACTAGATAAGCAGTTCAATACGCTTAATACAGAAAAGGTGATAGATCCTATAGAATGTCTTGATATATTTATAATGCACGGATATCCGCAGTATAGTTTTGCGGGCATGATGGACCACAACTCCGGCGATATTGATCAACCGAAACCTGAGTTGTTTGATCCTCAAAGACCACCAGCTTCTCTTCAAGTTGGTGTATTTAAAATACTGAACCAGGTTGAAGCCAAGTAACTGCATCTGAAAAAAGGCAGCATTAGAGAGAAAATCCTCTGATAATATATGATCTACAGCAAAACCCTGTTTTTCCTCTTTGATGACATTCTCTGCATCTCCTCTTTGACGGTAAAAATGAACCACCTGGTGTTTATCCCAGTTGGTATTGGTAAAATAAACCCTGTAGGTGTATTCAAACTGAGGAAATAGAGCTTTTTGTCTGCTCTTTCGTCTGACCACCACAAAACGATACGCACGGCCCTGTTTCTCAGGACCTACAAAGTGAACCCCCTCTGCCACTTCTTCTTGCATCTGAGAGTCTTTAAGCTTTACCCACTCCTTGATAGAAGCAACGGTATCTAAAATGATTTCATATTTCCCCCCAGCTATCACAAACCCATGGTCCCTCTCATCACAGTACCTCATAACCCGATGATTGTACCCAGCAGAATCCATCCGTACATTAACATTTACTCCAGGATTATACTCCTCCAAATATTTTGACATCTTTCTTAAGAGACTCAAATTATTGGCTGAAGGCGATGCATTGCCCTGTCGGAAAAGACTCATTCCAGCCATGGAAAAATCTTTGCCTTTTAGAATCCCCATAAGAGGATTAAACCCCCGGAAACCTTCATAGGTCTTCTCCGCTATCTCCACCTCAGAGGCAATAAGGCTTGAATCAATGTCTATGACCACCTCTTTGAGACTCCTTTCTCGAATGGTATTTGAGGCCACTCTCATCACTATATCTGCCATTCTATGAATGTCTCTCAGAGTGAATCTTTTGGCTAAATCCCCAATGGTATTAGCCCGGGGATACCTCTCTATACCCATTATGTCTAATAACCCAGGATCAGAGGAAAGAATATCTATGTCATTTAAACGCTCTCCCCCTTTTATTACCATCTGCAGAAAGGAGAGTATTTTCTCTGAAACACAATAGCCCCTCTGGCGCTGCTTTAAATGGGAGAATCTTCTCTCCAGCTCTTTTGCCAAACCAATCTCTTCGGCAAAACTCATGATCAGCATGAGCCCGCTGGATGCTGTGACTTTGGTTTTTTTTAATAATCCGAGATTGAAATTTTTCACTCTTTGATGTACCATCAGATTAACCTTTTTTGGTTTCACCTAATGGGTGAAACTTTTTAGTTTTTTTCATGCCTCTATTATACCAGTTCTTCCTGGCGTAGTAGAGGTATATCTCGATGACCCTTTACCCTAGTGATGGGTTTACCCGATTATTTGGGTCTTAAGCGCATTGTTGAAGGAAAGAAAGAAAAATTATATAATAAAATGATGTTTTAGGAGAAAGGGATGGCATCTAAACTAAATATATTAATAGCTGAAGATGAACATCTTGTAGCTAATGATATAAAAGGAATCTTAGAAAATTTCGGATACCAAATATCTTCAGTGGCATTTGAGGCTGATGAAGTAATAAAGGAAGTCGAAACAAACACTCCTGATTTAATATTGATAGATATCAAATTGAAAGGTGACAAAGATGGCATCCATGCGATTGAACATATACACAATAGATTTGACATTCCCGTTATTTATATTACTGCTTTAACAGATAAAGAAACACTCCACCGGGCAAAAAAAACAGATCCCTCTGGATATATATATAAACCAATTGATGAAAAAGAATTAATAGCCACCATTGAAATGGCTTTATACAAGCACAGCATGTTAAAAAAGATTAAGGAAAGCGAAAGAAAGTACCGGAACCTTTTTGAAATGTCTAAAGATGCCATCTACATCACTAGAGATGAAATTATTGTGGATGTGAACCAAGCATTCCTAGATCTATTCAAGACAGCTAAAACAGAGATAATAGGAACCAATATAAGGAATAGATATATCAACCCTGAAGATGTAAATAAGGTCAAAAGAAAAATGGAGGAGCAGGGTTTTGTAAAAGATTTTGAAGTGAGACTCAAAAAAAAGGATGGGACGGGAATTAATTGTACAGCCACTACTTTTTTGCGGAGAGGAAAAGAAGGAAGTATTGTAGGGATCCAAGGCATCATCCGTGATAATACCAAACAAAAAGAATTACAAAACCAGCTTATTCAATCAGAAAAAATGGCAGCTATAGGTACATTGACCAGTGGGTTTGCGCATGAATTTAATAATCTAATACAGATAATGAGGGGGTATACAGAATTTGCACATCAAACAAAGAAAATCGAAGATATGACTGAAGCTTTGGAAGTCGTTTTAAAAATTTCAGATAAATCTTCAGATATTATTAAGGACCTACTATCTTTTTCCAGTAATAAAACAATTCAAAAAGAAAAAGCTGATATCGTTGGTATAATGGAATCTATACTATCATTAATTGAAGATCAGCTTGAAAAGATGAACATAAAAATCAAAAGAGAATATGAAGAACTGCCTGCTGTAGATGTAAACAAGGGGGAGATACAGCAGGTTTTTCTGAATATTATCAATAATGCCCGCGATGCTATGATGCCTAAGGGAGGGAAATTAGAGGTCAAGATAAAAAAAGAAAATGATAATGCTTTAATCAGTATAAAGGACACAGGGAGAGGAATTAAAAAGAATGAAATGATGAAGCTGTTTGAACCTTTTTATACTACCAAGAGGGAAGAAGAGAATGAGTTTAAGGGAACAGGCTTGGGATTATCTGTATCCTATGCCATCGTGAAAAGGCACAAAGGCCGCATAGAGGTGGAAAGTGAAGAGGGAAAATGGAGTGTCTTTACCGTAAGGATACCTACAAAGACCACAAAAGAAGTAAAAACAGGGAAAAAAGAAAAAACTAAAGAAAAGAAAAATTCAAGAGCTTTGAAAATCCTTGCTGTGGATGATGAGGAAGAGATTGGCAGAATGTTAGAAAAGTGGATAATCCGGGAAGGGCATGAATTTACTACAGTGAATTCAGGAAGAAAAGCTGTCAACCAAGTTAAAAAGACAAACTTTGATATAATATTTTTGGATCTGGTAATGCCTGGATTATCAGGAGAAGAAACGCTGACCGAAATAAAAAAAATTTCCCCTGAAACCAAAGTGGTGATTATGACAGGAAAACTCAAAGATACCCAGTTTTTAGAAGAATTGATACATAAAGGAGCTGATAGTTACATTCGGAAACCTTTCACAATGAAAGAAATTTTTGATAGTATAAAAAAATTTCGGTCTGTCTGATCTATTTGGACCCGCCTACTTTTCTTCATAGTTATGGAAGATAAACCATAATTAAAAAGGAAAAAAAGAACGACTATCTCTTTCTTATGATAAATCCATTTCTAGTAAAGATAACAATAAATAATGCAATTTACTGATTATAAAGAAAATATAGGCAGACACAGTAAATATGGCATAAAATTTGCTTAATTCTATTCTAAAAACAAAGAGAGTCTGGTTATGAAAACAATAAAGAACAGGAAAAAAAATATTTCTTCTCTAAAAAAGGCTAAAAATTTTTTTAGAGAAATGGATAAAGCTTATAAAGAAATACATAAATCCCAATACAATAAAGAGAGATTAAAATTGGCTTCAGAAATAGCCGCTGGAGTTGCGGACAGATTGAGGAATCCATTAAACATAATCAGCTTATCTGTCCAGCACTTGAATAGTCAATTTATTGAACAAGATGAAAGGAAAGAATTTACAGAAAAAGTCATGGGAAAAATAGAGGATCTGAATAATATGATCATAGATTTGCTGAATTTTGCCAGGCCCTATGAACCCGATTTAGAAAAACATCATATACATGAAATTTTAGATAGAGCATGCAATTTAGTTAAATATAAATGTATTGTCCAGAGAATAAAAGTCGTCAAGAATTATTATTCCAAAATACCCCCAGTAAATATAGACCCAGAACTGATGGAACAGGCTTTTCTGAATATCATAGACAACGCACTATGGGCCATGCAAAAAGAAGGAAAGCTTTATATAATCACGCGATTTTTACATAACCAAAATTTAGTTCAAGTTAAAATAATGGATACAGGGAAGGGCATATCCAAGTACGATCTCCCCAGAATTTTTGATCCTTTGTTTAGTAGAAAGAAAAATGGAACTGGATTAGGCCTATCTATAGTCTATCGGATCATAGAGGAGCATAAAGGTTCTATTCAAATTGAGAGCAGTCAAGAAGAAGGCACCTCTTTTAGTATAAAAATTCCTGTTTCATGATGATAAAAATATTAGATTTTAAAGAAGGATTGTGGATTTAGAATGAAGAAGAATATCATATGGTGTGTTTTTGAACTTGCTGTTCTTGTTTTTTTAGGAATGATTCTTGTGTTGTCGGGAATATGGTATAAATCTTTATTTAGAAGAATTGATATTTTACAAACAAAAATAGAAGAAACATCAAAGTATGTTGAAAGGGCAGAAAGAATACAAAATGAAAATAGGAGTTTAATAAATGATGTTTTAGCCTACAAAGCTGC
>DASRVI010000027.1:0-5743 GCA_035655135.1 Acidobacteriota bacterium
GATTTAGAAATCATTCTTTAAAGGAGGACCATCATCATAAAACGTAAGTTTTATCCAAGAAAAAGGGATAAAAAACCTCATAGGATTAATGAAAAGATCAGGGCTAGAAAAGTGAGACTCATAGATGAAAATAAAAAACAAGTCGGAATCGTTCCTATAGAAAAAGCATTATCAGTGGCTCAGGAAAAAGATTTAGATCTTGTAGAAGTGGCACCCAATGCAAAACCTCCAGTATGCCGTGTCCTTGACTATGGAAAATATCTTTATGATCTACATAAAAAAGAACAGGAAGCAAAAAAGCATCAGAAACAAGTTCAAACCAAAGAGATTAAATTCAGACCCAAAATCAGTATTCATGACTATAGCTTTAAGGTGAGACATATAGAGAGATTTCTAAAAGAAGGGAATAAAGTAAAGGTAACTGTTATGCTGAGGGGACGCGAAAAAGCAAAGCCAGAGCTTGCTGATAAAATCATAGAGAGGGTTTTTGAAGATGTTAAAGACCTTGGAAAACAGGATGGGAAAGTGAGGAGGCAGCCTTGGGCGGTTTCTACCTTGTTGAGTCCCATTAAATCAGGAGAAAGAGATGCCAAAACTGAAAACACATAAAGGCGCAAAGAAAAGGTTTAAGGTAACCAAAAACAAGAAAATCATATATAGTAAGGCCTGTAGAGGGCATATACTTACTAAAAAGTCGGCAAAAAGAAAAAGGGGGTTAAGAAAACCAGGGCAGATACAGACTGCGGATCGGAATCGAATAAAAAGAATGCTGCCTTATGATTTCTAATGCAGGCCATTACTTACAGGAGACTTATATCTGAACAAATGGTAAGCAAAAGAAAACAAACTTTTTAGAGGGAGAAATAAAATGCCTAGAGTTAAAAGAGGAGCAAAAAGAAGGAAGCGAAGATCAAAAATACTTAAACAGGCCAAAGGTTATTGGGGAGCAAGAAGTCATAATTATAAAACCGCCAAAGAGGCTGTAGAAAGAGCCCTTCAGTACTCTTATAGAGATCGAAGAAACAGAAAAAGAGATTTAAGGCGATTGTGGATCACCAGGATTAAGGCAGCGGCCAACCGTCACGACATTTCCTATAGCCAGTTCATTAATGGTTTAAAGAAGCAAAACATAGAGCTGAATAGAAAAGTATTGGCTGATCTTGCTGTTACTTCTCCTGATACATTTTCTCAGATCGTTAAAAAAGCAAAGGAAGTTTATAGCTAAGAAAGATAGCTTTAGATGGAAAATATAAAAAACAAGATCAAGGTCCTGAAGAATAACTTTGATGAAGGATTGGTTCAAATTAAAGATGAAGAGTCTTTAAAAGAGCTGAGAAATAGATATTTAAGCCGTAAAAAGGGCCGCATAACACTCCTTCTTAAAGAGTTAAAAAATGTTTCTCCTGGAGAAAGGCCTGAAATCGGGAAACAGATCAATGAATTAAAGGATTATGTTCAAAAAAAGCTGGAAGAACATTCCAAAGAACTCCAAGAACCAAAGTATATTAAATCTAAGATAGATCTGACTCTCCCCGGCAAAAGAAGATACAGGGGAGCGCCTCATCCTATTTTGCTTTATAAAAAGAAGATTGAACAGATTTTTGTATTGATGGGCTTTTCCATAGAAGATGGTCCTGAAATTGAAACAGACTATTATAATTTTGGGGCTCTCAATTTCCCCCCTCATCACCCAGCCCGGGATGACTGGGATACTCTTTATATAAATGATGATTTGCTTCTGAGAACTCATACATCCCCAGTTCAAATAAGAGTTATGGAAAAAAAGAAACCTCCTATAAGAATGATAAATCCTGGTAAAGTATATCGGAGAGAAACGCCGGATCCCACCCATATCCCTATGTTTTTCCAAGTGGAAGGATTAGTGGTTGATTTAGGTATCACATTTGCCCATCTCAAAGGCACCTTAGAGTGTTTTCTCAAAGCACTCTACAATGAAAAGATTAAAATTAGGTTCAGACCCAGCTTTTTTCCTTTCACTGAGCCCTCTGCTGAAGTAGATATTGTGTGTACAGTCTGCGGAGGCAAAGATTTGAATTGCCGAGTATGTGGTGGAAGCGGATGGATTGAGATTCTCGGAGCTGGGATGGTTGATCCTCAAGTTTTAAAGAATGTCAATATTGATCCTGAGAAATACTCGGGATTTGCTTTTGGAATGGGGATTGATAGAACCGCCATGTTTTCCTTTCGGATTCCTGACCTCAGGAATTTTTATGAGAACGACTTAAGATTTATAAGGCAGTTTTCTTAAAATGAAGATAAGCATAAATTGGTTAAAACAATATCTAAATATAAAATTATCCCCGGAAAAACTCATCGAGGAAATGAATAATATTGGTCTATTGGTGGATCATTGGGAGGAACAAGATGGAGATGTGATTCTGGAACTTGAAACATATGCTAATCGGCCTGATACCCTGGGGCATTTGGGAGTAGCAAGGGAAATAGCTGCCTGCCTGGGGATCTCCTTAACAGAACGGAAATTTCCTTTGATTGAGAGCACAGAAGAAATATCGGATGCCTTTGATGTGCAGGTATTAGAAGTAGACTTAAGCCCTAGATATTGTGGCATGATTGTTAAAGATTTCCCAGTAGACCCTTCTCCTCCCTGGTTGATGAGGATGATCCGGGCAATGGGGTTATCTCCAGTAAATAATGTTGTTGATATAACCAATTATGTTTTATTTTCAACGGCACAGCCTATCCATGCTTTTGATTTAAATAGACTCAAGGGAAACAAAATATTGGTTAGAAAAGCCCGAAAGGGAGAGGAATTGAAAGCGCTAACGGGTGATACCATCAGCCTTACTAATGAAATGTTGGTTATCGCAGACGACAAAAGACCTGTAGCCCTTGCCGGTGTTATAGGCGGAGAAGAGACCGCTGTTACAGAAGAAACAAGAAATATATTCATTGAAAGCGCTTGTTTTGATCCTGTTTCTATTCGCAAGACGTGGAAGAAAATAGGAATTCAAACAGACGCGTCTTATCGCTTTGAAAGAGGAACAGATATTTCTTTTCCTCCGGAAGCAGCTCGGATGACAGCATCTTTGTTAACTCAGATAGGAGGGAAAGCGCTCAAGGGCATGATTGACATTTATCCCAAGCCTAGAAAAAAGAAGACTGTTGTCCTGCGACACCACCGTGTCTCAGAACTGCTGGGGATTGAAATAGAGGAAGGATTTATTATAGATTTTTTAAAGAGGATTGGATTTGAGTTAGAGAACCAGAGGGAAGGGATATGGAGAGTTAAGGTTCCCTATTTTAGGGTGGATATTGACAGGGAAGCTGATCTTATAGAAGAAATAGCACGTTTTTATGGATATGACAAGATACCCTCTCATATTCCTGTGCTCCAAGGAATTGACTTAGAGGTCAATAAGAAAAAAGAGGTAGAAGACAATATTAGAGAACTTTTATTCCATGAAGGATTTGATGAAGTGGTTAATTTCAGCTTTATGGATTCTGAGAAAGAAAAGCTTTTTGAGACCGGATTAGAAGCTGTTGAGATAAGAAATCCGATATCTTCAAAAGCGTCCTTATTGAGGACGACCCTTATTGAAGGACTGCTTGGGAATATTGCCTGGAATGTGAACAGAGGGGCTGAAGGAGTTCATGTCTTTGAAATAGGCAATGTGTTTTTTCAAAAAGATGGGAAGTGTTTTGAAAGATATTTTTTAGGTTTTGCAGGCATGGGACAGTTAGATCCAGTTTTTTGGCAGGAAGAACCTGAGAAATCAGATTTTTTCCACTTAAAAGGAACTTGCGAGGAACTACTCAGGTATCTAAAGTTTGATGATTTTTCGTTTTCTAGAGAAGAACATCCTTTTTTTGAGAAAAATTACTCGCTCTGTTTGCGTTTTAAAGGAGAAAAGATTGGGAATTTAGGGGGGGTCAGGGAGTCTATAGTGGAGGCCTATTCTATTCAGGAACCAGTCTGGGCTGCAGAAATAAATCTTGGGAGTTTGCTGGAAAAACAGCCTAAGCCTTTTAAGTATTCACCTGTAAGCCGTTATCCTGGAATTGTCCGTGATATTTCTTTTATGGCTGATCAGGATGTAAGTTATCAGGAAATTAAGAACTGTATTGAGAAGTTGAACATACCGTATCTTGAGGATTATGTGCTGTATGACAGATTTGTTGGGGAGGGAATATCCAAAGATAAGGTGAGCCTATCCTTTCGTTTTGTTTTCCGACACCCTGAAAGAACTCTGCTTGCAGAAGAAGCGGACAGCTTCCAAGAAAAGATTATCAAGACTTTAAGTACAGAGTTTAGATTAAATCTAAGGGGAGGAGGTCAAGATTGACAAGCGAGCTGGAAAGGATTAAAATTTTAGAAGGGAAAATCGGGAAGATCGTCGATTATATAAACGAACTTTCTGTCGAAAACGAAAAGTTAAGGCGGGAATTAGAGGAAATCAAGAAAGAAAGAAAGGATCTCACTTTAAAAGCAAAAGAAGCAGGCAAGTTGAGTGAGAATTTAAAAGATTTCCAAACGGAAAGGGAAGAGATAAAAAAAAGGATTGAATCGATAATAGAACAGATCGATAAGATTGGGATATGATTGATAAAGTCATTGAAATTGAGATATTTGACCAAAAATTTAGAATAAAAGTAAAAGGAGCCGAGGATGAAAAATACGTCAGTCATCTTACTTCCTATGTAGACAAAAAAATGCGTAAGGTGGCTGTAAAATCTAAGTCTAATGATACGGTTAAAATAGCGGTATTGGCCGCTTTAAATATTGCAGACGAATTTTTTCTTTCGCAGAAGAAATTAGATAAATTAAATGAAGCTATAGGGCAGATGGAGAGAGAGATAGAGAGCCTGGAGGAACGCATTCTAAAGAATGTGAATACATATAAAGAAGCAGGTCATGCAAGAAAATAAATATAGAAAAATGGATATAGAGTGGATAGATGAGATGTTTAATTTGGAAAAAGATTTTAAGATTACTGATTCTTATAACTGTTTTGGCAGCTGATTCTATGTTTTAATTTTCAATATACCTCCTTACTTTCTTCTCCTCTGACGCCCTTAGTTGGAGGTGATAGAAGTGAATGTGGGCTTAATCATTGCCTTTGCTCTTTTTGGGATCCTAAGTGGGCTTATTGTATTTTTTTTAATAAAGAAAAAGTCTGGAGTCCAAGCCATTTTAAGAGCTAAAGAAGAAGCAAAAGGAATCGTTGAAAAGGCCCAAGAGGAAGCGAGTAAGATTAAAAGAGAAGCTTCCATAGAGGCCAAGGAAAAATTTATTAACTTGAAGTCTGATTTTGAGAATCAGACTAGAAATAAGCGCAGGAAGCTTAGTGATATGGAGAGACGGCTTGTCCAAAAAGAAGAAAATTTAGAAAGAAAGTTTAAAAATTTGGAGCGCAAGGAAAGTAATATCTCCAATAAGGAACAGAGACTGTATTCCAAGGAACAGGAGCTTGCAGAGAAAGAGAGAGAGAATCAAAAATTAAGAAATAAAGCCATCGCTGAATTAGAGAGGGTGGGTAATTTAACTCAGGAAGAAGCTAAAAGAGAATTGATAAGGCAAATTGAAGATGAGGCCAAACTTGAGTCTGTGCATATAGTAAAAAAAATAGAAGAAGAGACCAAAGAGAAGTGTCAAAGTGTGGCCAAAGATATTATCAGTCAAGCCATACAGAGGTCAGCCGCGGAACATGTGGTTGAAACGACTGTATCTGTGGTTGACCTTCCTTCTGATGACATGAAAGGA
>DASRVI010000028.1:0-2142 GCA_035655135.1 Acidobacteriota bacterium
CCACTACAAAGATTATGATAAAGAAGGTCATTTCAAGAATCACATGAACACGGAACAGGCTATATCTGTATTTAAATACTTTGAGCTGGTGGCTGAACCAGGAACCAAATACAGTTATTCCAGCTATGGATTCAATTTGCTGGGTGCGGTTATTGAGGAAGCCTCGGGTCAATCTTATGGAGAGTACATCCAAAATAACATCTTCAAACCATTGGGCATGAACGACTCCCGAATGGACTCTCCGGAAGACATCATCCCCCATAGAGTGAGCGGTTACCGTCTTATAAACGGTGAAATCAAGAATTCAGAATTTGTGGACATATCCAGCCGGTTTGCAGCCGGAGGAACCCGTTCCACGGTGATAGACCTTTTGAAATACGGAAAAGGAATTTGTGAGAGAAAAGTTTTAAAACCGGAAACATGGGAGACGGTTTTCACTTCCATGGCTACTGAAGAGGGGCAATTTACGGGGTATGGTATGGGATGGAGAGCGGCTCCTTTAAAAGTTCATTTCAGAGTGGGTCACAGCGGCTCTCAGCCTGAAACCCGAACCCATCTTCTCATCTTCCCTAATGAGAATTTCGTTCTGGCAGTGGGGACTAATCTGGAAAGGGCTGATCTGTCTCCCTACGTGAACACTCTTTGTGAACTGGTTCTCAATCAGGATTTAAACAGCAGAGCCTTTATCCCTCATCCATACGAAGAAATGATTTACAATGCTCTATCACAAATTTTTAACTATGGACTCAGCTGGTATGACTTTTTCGGCCCCCCAGCTGCCGGAAGCCGGAAACAAATCAGTGAGGCTTTTGACTACTTTAATAAACACACAAGAAAAAATGCCATAAAAACAAACTTTGAACAGGCTAAAAATAAGATCAAGAACGGAATCCATCCTTCCCAAGGAAAACCATTCATCCGAATGGGCGTACATATGGCTTCTTATTTAAATCAGGCTTACGGACGAGATAAAATCAGAGACTATCATCAATCAGGTCCTCTGGCTTTTTTTACAGACTACATGAAACTGGCCTCTGATTTTAAATTCAGAAATGAAATCCGCCAAACGGTTCATAAACTGTATGAAGATTGGAACCGCACCTATACCGAAGACCTGCGCACTCTTCAAATCACTGCTGAAACCGACTTCAATGCCCTTTTGCAAAAAATAAGACAGCTTTCTGAGGATTCTAGTATTTACCCAGATTTTTCAGAAGAAATCACAGGCTCAGCCTATTCTTTTGTTAGAAATAATCATATTGATAAAGCCATGGATATTCTGCATAAAAGCACTGATGTCTATCCCAACCAGCCCTATACTCTGCTTCTTTTGGCTGAATGTTATGTGCTTAAAAACGATGCTGAAAATTCTCTTGAATTTTATAAAAAATCTCATTCTTTAGACCCAGTAAGTCCTGATCATTTTGATTCTTTTGCTGAAAAGCTCAAAGAGGCCAAAAAAAATGAAGAACTTTTCCTTCTCATAGATATCGCCCTCAAATTATATCCGGAAAATGCAGAAGTCCACAAACAAGCTGGGAATATTTATTTGGAACTCGGGAAAAAAGAACAGGCTTTAAAAATGTATCAAAAATCATTGCAGCTTGATCCTGAACAAACCGAAATCAAAGATCTGGTAAAAAAACTCAAAAAATAATAAGCGGGAACATCCTGAATTATTCACGAGTCGAGATAATACAAAGCCCTAAGAAATTTGGATGTTGCTGAAGCGACTTTGAAGATTTAGCCTTCTGATGAGTTTTTTCGAGGGTATCCGGCGAAGCCGGACGCTGAGTATGTCTGACCCACGGACGGGGGGAGTTACGCAGGCGCCGAGAAAAACGAAGAAGAATGGCGTTAAAAATCTTAACGGAGCACAAGTAACATCCAAATTTCAGATCGGCTCGCCTGTTAGGTAAAAAAATGGCGATTAAAATAAATAAACAACAGGTAAAACGCCAAGATATTGTTCTTGAAAAAATCTTATACATAGTTGAAAATAAAATAATGATGAATGCATCGCCATTTTTTTATGAATAGTTCAGGATAAATGTTTTTTAGACTACTTCTTCTCTTCACATTAATCCCTTTGATCGAACTCTATATTTTAATAAAAGTGGGTGGATTGATCGGAGCTCTGAA
>DASRVI010000029.1:0-4907 GCA_035655135.1 Acidobacteriota bacterium
TTCATTGAAAACATGGGTTTCTCTGGAATATATACTCAGAGCTCCAAAAGGATGACCATTGCTCATTAATGGGAGAGAAACCACTGAAGAGAATCCTTGTTTTAGGGCTTCTCCTCGCCAAGGCATGATATCAGGATTGGAGAGAATATCCTTGACCACATAGGGTTTGCCGGTCCTTATGGCTGTGCCTTCAGGGCAGTTGCCATCGGACCAATTCATGTTCATGTTTTCAAAGTATCCATCTGTATTTCCCGACTTTGCTAAAAGCTTTATGTTTTTTTTATCATCAACAGCTAATCCTACCCATGCCATACTGTAATCACCTTCTTCAACTATAATTTGGCATATGTCCCGCAGCAAATCCTCTTTATTGACAGACCGGACCATGGCTTTATGGCAGGAACTTAATGTTTTTAAAGCTCTTTTAGCTCTTTTTAACTCCAGCTTGGTTTGACTCTGTTCTATTCTGATTTTATCTCTATCCAATTCTCTTTCTCTCAATACATTAAGCTCTTCAATAAGCTGGTCTTTAGTCTTATTTCTGTCTGGACCCCCACTCCCCACCTTCTTGGCTGTGCTTTCATTTATGTGATTCACTTTGATCTCCTGTTTTTCCTTGTGTAGAAAAAGGGCTTAGATTGAGTCGCATGAGAAGAGAAAAAATTTAAAATAAATTTAAAAAAAACGTTAAAAACCGGGCCTTATCATCACTCCGCCAGGCAAGTCCACTGTCAAAAAAGGCATTGAATTCAATGGGAAATACTCCTTAAAACCCTTCTCCTATCCCTAATACGCGAAACAATGGAAAACGAAGTTCTGCATTGAAGACCATCATTCTGGTTCCAATCAAACGGTCATATACCTGACAACCCTCTTCACCGCATTCTTCAGCACTAAAAGAATTGGTGTTGTAGCCTTTTTTTCTTTTTTTAGGGGGGTTATTATGAGGAAAACATCCTTTTTTTATTATATGAAATAGCTTTTATATTTGTCAAAAAATGTCAGGGACAGTCTATAATATTCTGAAGAAATTATAAATTATGATTGACGAAATGTACTGTATTCATAAAATATAGATCATGGAAAACAAAAAAGGAAAAAACAGATACTCCCTGCTTCTGATTCTTCTGATTCTGTTGATCGCTGTTGTGGCGGTATGGTTGCTGTTCTTCAGCAGCAGCGATAAATCCGTCACAGCCGAAAAAAAAGACCAAACCATCACTCAATCTCAAGGAGAGCGGTTTGAATTTTCCCAATTTTACCACGCTGATGAAGGCACCTGGATTATTGAGGATGAGGATATTCTGGTGCTTAAGGAAATGAAGTTCATCTCAGCATCTGAGAAAGATGAGTACACTGTCCATGAAGTGAAACCATCCGATCATGTCAGAATCGTAGAAGCCCGTCAGCGCTGGAAGCGGGTTGAAATTCTGGATGAGGGAAAAGTCGTTGCCACCGGATGGATCGATGCCCATCATGTCCGCAATGCGGAGCGCATAGATGTTGAAAATGAATAGGACCTGAAAAAGAGGCAAAAAAGAAAGTACGCCTGGCCGGATTCGAACCGGCGACCTACGGATTAGGAATCCATCGCTCTATCCTGCTGAGCTACAGGCGTATACTGTGCTTGTAAAATACCTACCATTTATATCCAAAAAACAAGTGCTGGTCAAGACAGCTGTGTTGGGTTTTGGCTCCATGCGCCCTTGTTCTGCAGTTTGATCAGTTTTTCTTTCAGCAGACCGTGCCTCTGCACGGGTTTGCTGTTTTTTATAGCGATGTACATGGCTTTATAAGAGCCAATGATACAGCTCAATTTTTTAGCCCGGGTCAAAGCCGTGTAAAAAAGATTTCTCTGAAGCATGATGTAATGCTGGGTGAGCAGAGGCATGACCACGGCTTGATATTCGCTTCCCTGCGATTTGTGGACAGATATGGCATAAGCATTCACGATCTCATTGATCTCATCTCTGGAATAAAGCACTTCTTTTCCATCAAAATCAACCAGCACGCTGTATGTTCTTTTATCGATATCTTTAACCCTTCCTATGTCTCCATTAAAGACCTCTTTATCATAATTATTCCGTATCTGCATGACCTTATCCCAAATTCTTATCTCCCGCTTTCCGAACTTGAGTCCTTCACTCCCCGGGTTCAGCAGTTTTTGCAGCTCTTGATTCAAATTGTCCACTCCCACCACTCCTCTGTACATAGGGCTTATCACCTGAATCTGGGTGGAAAGAGGGGGAAGACCCAACTTATCAGGAATGTTGTGCGCGCACATGTTCATGATTAATTGAAAAACTTTTTGTTCATCTTTATTGTAAATAAAATAAAAATCCGAATCCTCATCCCCTTTTTTGGGCTTGATTATTGACTTTCCCTGGTTTATTCGATGAGCATTGCGGACGATCAGACTGTGTTTTTCTTGTCTGAATATTTTGTTCAATACAATCACTTCAACAGTTCCAGAATCTATAATGTCTTTGAGCAGAGTTCCAGGACCTACGGAGGGGAGCTGATCCTTATCCCCCACTAAAATAAGACGCATGTGATTGGGAACTGCCTTGAGAAGGTGATACATCAAAGGCAAATCAACCATGGAAAATTCATCGATAAGCAGTACATCTCCCTCAAGAGGATTGTTTTCATTTTTTCTGAATTTCCCTGTTTTTGAAATATATTCTAAAGTCCTATGGATGGTCTTGGCATGTTTGCCTGTGGATTCTGAAAGCCTTTTAGCTGCTCTTCCCGTGGGGGCTGTGAGTATTATCTTTTTTTCCCATATATTGAAAATTCTGACAATGGCTCTCACAATAGTGGTTTTTCCTGTTCCGGGTCCGCCTGTTATAACCAAAATTTTCTTAAAAAGGCTTTCTTTAATAGCTTTTTTTTGTTCATAGGTAAATTTAAAACGGGAATTCACTTCTATTTTGTTTATTGCTTTTTCAAGATCAAATGAAGGTCTTGAAACAGGATAAGTGACAAGACCATGAAGGGAACGGACGATTTCCTCTTCAGCCTCATGGAAAAAAGGAAGATAAACAGCTAAATCCTGATCAAGCTTTTCAATAATCACTGATTTTTGCTTTTCAAGAGAGGTCAGAGCATGCAAAAAATCATTTTTTTCAATTTCTAAATCCTTACAGCAGGCATTCAATAGCTCTGACTTTAAGGCAAACACATGACCGTTTTCAGTGCATTTTTCCAAAAGATAATGTATGTATGCTTTGATTCTTTCTGGAGAATCTGCACCCATGCCTAATTTCAAAGCCATGCTGTCAGCGGTTTTAAAACCTATCCCCCAGATATCATAGCTCACTTGATAAGGATTGGTTTTGATAATATGAAAAGCTCTTTTTCCGTATTGCTTATACAGCTTCGCCGCCATGGTGGTGGAGATATTGTGTTCCTGTAAAAATATAATCAGCTCTCTTATATCTTCATGCGCTACCCAAGATTCTTTTATCTCTTTGAGTTTTTTATGGGCAATCCCTTCCACCTCCATAAGTTTATCCGGATCATCAGAAAGAATCTCCATTGTTTTCTCCCCAAAACGCTGGATAATTCTTTGTGCAAGCACAGGGCCCACGCCAGCAATCATCCCCGAGGATAAAAATTTTTCCACACCTTTGACAGATGAAGGAAGCACAGGAATATAATTATCCACATGAAACTGCTTACCAAACCGCGGATTGATCTCCCATTTGCCATTGATTTTGAGCATTTCTCCGGGAGAAAGGGGCGGGAAATGACCCACCACGGTTATGGTTTCTCCATCTTCCAGAGAAAACCGGCACACTGTGTAGCCATTCTCAGGACTGTAGTACACTATGGAATCAATCGAGCCCGTTAGATAATCCATGTTGATATTAAATCATGATGTTTGAAAAGGGATCTCTGGTAATTGAGTTATTCCTCTCTTTTTACGGTTAACATCACAGGATCCCCAGGTTTTGACTTTGTTTCAGCCGCGGCAGAGCCTTCTCTTTTGGCAATCTCAATATATCCCTGCCCGCTTAAAATTGACAAAAGCTGACCTTTTTCAACTGATTGATAACTTTCTCTGACAGGAATTTCTTTTTCCTGTATAGAAAGGATAAATTTACTTTTATCAGCATCCTGCGCTAAGTCGAGATATTCCTTTTCGGAAATATTGGTGATAAGATTTCCAAATCCATCTTGATATATGATTCTTCCCCAAACTTTATTTCCTTCCCTTTCCGGCCTCTCCATAGAAATTTTATTATAATCATTGATGACCGGACCAAAGTTATCCAAATTAATGTCTTTTGCCAGCCAGGCAGCAATAGGAGACATTTTATCTCTTCCTTCAAAAGTCCTGCCTTTTTCCTGAAGAAAATAATGGTCAGAAGTAACTTCCCTGACTGTCAATGTTTCATTTTCATCCATCACCCAGCTTAAAACACCATTATCAGGGGCAATGAAATAATAATCAGGGGTTTCAGCAATGATAATTCTTCTGGATGTCCCTACGCCAGGATCCACCACTACTATAAATATAGTCCCAGAAGGAAAATGATTGTAACTGACTTTGAGTATAAAAGCGCCTGCTGATATATCAAAGTGAGGCACTTTGTTGGTTATATCAATGATTTTTGCATCAGGATTTATACTGGAAATAATCCCTTTCATAGAGGCTGTAAAAAAATCCTGATCGCCGAAATCAGTGATAATGGCAATAATCGGTTGATCCATCTTTTATATATTATTGCATTCAGTTCCCCCGGTCAATATAAAAAACAATGAAGTGGAGGCTGATTTTATGAATAACTAAGATAATATCTTTGTCATTCACGAGTCAAGCTTGAAAGCTTAATGAAATTCAGGTGTGGCTGAAGCGACATTGAAGATTTAGCCTTCTGAGCACTGTATTTGAAGGAACT
>DASRVI010000030.1:0-8392 GCA_035655135.1 Acidobacteriota bacterium
GTTCGTCCAAACACTGTCCTGCTTCTCAGTTTGTGGTGTTTTCTCAAAACCATGACCAGGCAGGAAATCGGATGCAGGGAGAACGGCTGTCATCACTGGTGTCCTTCGAAGCCCTGAAATGTGCGGCTGGCGCTGTAATCCTATCTCCCTATATACCTCTGCTTTTTATGGGGGAAGAGTATGGAGAAAAAGCCCCTTTTCAGTATTTTATAAGCCACAGCGACCCAGAATTAGTGGAAGCCGTGCGTCAGGGAAGGCGGCAGGAATTTTCGGATTTTATAAAAGATGAAGAGTTTCCTGATCCCCAGTCAGAGAAGACTTTTAAGCATTCCTGTTTGAATTGGTCGCACCGTTATCAGGGAGATCACCGAATCCTGCTCGAATTTTACCGCAGCCTTCTGAATCTGCGAAAGACCGTTCCTGCTTTGGCTGAGGGAAGTAAAAAAAGACTCTGGACACAGGTTTATAAAGAGAATAACATTCTCCTGATGAAAAGAGAAAATAACTCCAGTCAGATATGCGTGGCCATGAATCTTTCTTCTCGATTGGAAAAGCTGAAAGGCGCCTTTCCCTCTGGCTTATGGAGAAAGATATGGGATTCTTCAGAAAAACAGTGGGCAGGCCCGGGCAGCAAAGCTTCTAAAAAAATTTCAAATGAAAAAGAGCTGGAGCTCAATCCCTGGTCTTTCTGTGTTTATGAACAGGGTGAATCATAAAAGAGGTGCTGACATGAACCGGTGGATTTGCATACACGGACATTTTTATCAGCCTCCCCGGGAAAACCCGTGGCTGGAAGAGATCGAAATCCAGGATTCTGCTTATCCTTATCATGACTGGAACGAACGGATTTCTGCAGAGTGCTACGGGCCCAATGCCTTTTCCAGGATTCTGGATGAAGAAAAAAGAATTGTGAACATCATCAACAATTATTCCCGGATCAGTTTTAATTTTGGCCCGACTCTTCTCTCTTGGCTGGAGCAGAAGGACCCTGTAGCTTACAGAGCTGTGCTGGAAGCAGACCGGCAGAGCCAGGAAAAATTTTCAGGGCATGGAAGCGCTCTGGCTCAGGCGTACAATCACATGATCATGCCTTTGGCTGATTCAAGGGATAAAAGGACCCAGGTCGAATGGGGGATTAAGGATTTTAATCACCGGTTCCAGCGGGACCCTGAAGGCATGTGGCTTCCTGAAACAGCCGTGGATAAAGAGACTCTGGAAATCATGGCTGAAAAGGGGATTAAATTTGTGGTTCTGGCGCCTCATCAGGTCAAGTCCAAGGATCCCATCAATCCTCGAAAACCCTACCGATGTGCTCTTTCTTCTGGAAAATCCATAGCTGTTTTTTTCTATGACGGTCCAATTTCTCATGATGTGGCTTTTGGCGGGCTTTTAAAGAACGGGGAAGCTTTTGCCAACCGACTGCTTAAAGCTTTTCCAGAGAATGAAGATCAATCCAATCACCTGGTTCATATTGCCACAGATGGAGAAACCTTTGGCCACCACAACCGGTTCGGCGACATGGCTCTGTCCTACTGCCTGCATCACTTGGAATCCAGGAACCTGGCCCGGATCACTGTGTACGGCGAATATTTGGAGCAGAATCCTCCGGAAGAAGAAGTGGAAATCCTGGAAAACAGCTCCTGGAGCTGTGTGCACGGAGTGGAAAGATGGCGGAGCGACTGCGGGTGCAGCACCGGGAATCATCCGAATTGGAATCAGGAATGGAGGGCTCCTTTAAGGGAATCCCTGGATAAGCTGAGAGACCGGATGGCGGATTTATTCCAAAAAGAAATGAGCGCTTATACCAATGACCCGTGGAAAGTGCGCGATCAGTTCATTGAAGTGATTCTGGACCGATCAGAATCTCAGGTTAAGAAGTTCCTTTCTTCTCACTCTAAAAAGGAACTTCATCCCGAAGACCGGGTCAAGATGCTCAAGCTTTTGGAGATGCAGAGAAACGCTCTGCTCATGTACACCAGCTGCGGATGGTTTTTTGATGATATTTCCGGGATTGAAACAGTCCAGGTCATTCAATACGCAGCCCGGGCTCTGCAGATGGCTCAGGATATTTCAGGCGAAGATTATGAGACTGATTTTGTGGAGAGGCTTAAAAAAGCACCCAGTAATATCCCGGAAAATAAAAACGGAGCCCGAGTGTATGAAAAATTCGTCAAGCCTGCGGTCCTGGATCTATTAAGAGTGGGCGCTCACTATGCCATTTCTTCTCTGTTTGAGGATTACAATCAAGATACCCGCATCCACTGTTATTCTGCTCACAGTGAAAGCTATCACTTGGATGAAGCCGGCAAACAAAAACTAGCTGTGGGACGGGTGAAGCTTTGTTCACAAATTTTATGGGAGGAGGACCGGATCGGTTTTGTGGTTCTTCATTTTGGTGACCACAATGTGGTGGGAGGAGTCCGGAAATACCAGGGAGAAAAAGGTTTTAATGAGATGATGGAATCAGTCAGGGACCAATTCACCCGAAGTGATATCACAGGAGTGATCAACCAGATGGATGATTTTTTCGAAGGCCACAACTATTCGCTCTGGCATTTGTTCCGGGATAAAAAGCGGGAAGTCATGAACCGGATCCTGGAAGGCACCCTGGATGATATTGAAAGAACTTTTCGGCAGATTTACGAAAATCACTATCCCACACTTCAGGCTATGAGGGAAATGAAGATCCCGCTTCCAAGGGCATTAGCCACTCCTGTTGAAGCCATTTTGAATAAGGATTTTCACCAGATCCTTTCCAAAGACAAACCGGATATAGAAAAATTGAAAAAGCTGGCTGATGAATTCAAGCGGTGGTCTTTCACTCCGGATCAAGCCGCTTTGAGCCTCTTAGCCAAGCAGAAGCTGAACCAGTTTATGGGGAAAGTCTTGGATTCGCCCCAGGATGTGAGCCTTCTGAAAACAGTGGAAAGTCTCTTTTTGCTCTTAAACAGACTGGGAATCAAACCTGATTTATGGGAAAGCCAGAATGTGTATTTTCGTCTGACCAAAGGACATTTTCCGGAGATGCAGAACAAGGCCAGGCAGGGAAACCAGCGGGCTAAGGAATGGGTGGAATGTTTCCGTAAAATAGGAACTTTTTTGGGAGTTAAAAGTCCGTGACCTCCATTCCTTCAGCCACTTACCGCCTCCAGTTCAACTCTGAATTTGGATTTAGAGAGGCTTCCGGAACCCTGGATTATCTCAAGCTTTTGGGGATCTCTGATGTTTATGCATCCCCCATTTTTCAAGCCCGCTCCCAAAGTTCCCATGGCTATGATATGGTGGACCCGAGGCAGATCAATCCTGAATTGGGAGGGAAAAAAGAGTTTATCAAACTAGCCTCTCAAATAAAAAAGCTTGGGTTGGGATGGATTCAGGATATCATCCCCAATCATATGGCTTTTCATTCCGAAAATTGTTGGCTCATGGATGTGTTTGAGAAAGGACAGGATTCTCCCTTTTATTCTTATTTTGATATTGACTGGAATCATCCTTCTCCAGGGCTAAAGGGAAGAGTGCTGGCTCCTTTTTTAGGAAAATTATACCAAGAAGCTCTGAAGGGCGGGGAATTAAAGCTGAGCTGTGAAAACGGCCGGGTCACTGTCAATTATTATGATTTAAGCTTTCCCTTAAAAAATGAATCCCTGGTCCAGATTTTTAAGCACAATGAGGAGATTTTAAAACAAAAAATAGGGAAACAAAACCGGGATTTCAATAAGCTTAAGGAACTGATGAATGATTTTGAATCAGCTGAGGATAAGCAAAAAATCAAACAGATGATGGGAGACCTTTATCAGAAAAACTCCTTGGTGCGCGCTCATATGGACCGATTGGTCCAGGCTTATAACAAGGATTCAGAATCCCCGGAAATGCCTCAAAAACTGGATAAACTTTTAAGCCAGCAGTATTTTTGCTTGAGTTTCTGGAAAAGAGCCATGGAAGAAATCAACTACCGCCGTTTTTTCAACATCAATGACCTTATATCCGTGCGCATGGAAAAAAAAGAGGTGTTTGATTATTTCCACTCTCTTATTTGGGACTTCGTGAAAAAAGGATATTTCACTGGACTGCGCATAGACCATGTGGATGGTCTGTATGACCCAGAGGCTTATTTAAAAAAGATCCGGCAGAGAATAGGGGACAAGTACCTTGTGGTAGAGAAAATATTAGGCCCTCAAGAAAAGCTGGCTCCTTGTTTTCCGGTGGATGGGACCACTGGCTATGACTGGATGAATCAGGTCAATCAAATGTTTATCCGGAGCCGGAATGAGCACCCATTCACCGAGCTTTATTATCGTTTCACCGGATTGAAAAAGCCGTATGATGAACTCAAGGCTGATAAAAAAAGGCTTATTATTGGAAAAAGCATGGCTGGGGATGTGGATAATCTGGCCAGGATGTCCCAAAGCACAGCCCACCAGATGGGCCAAGGTCAGGATTTTACCCTGTACGGATTGAGAAGAGCCCTGGTTGAAATAATGGCTCAATTTCCTGTTTACAGGACGTATATCACTCCTGATTCTATGAGCAAACAGGATAAGGAGGCAGTGCAGAAAGCTGTCAGGGAAGCCTGCCGCCGTATCCCTGATTTGGCGCATGAGTTTTCTTTTATTGAGAAGTGTCTTTTGGGGCAGGGGAAACATGGGAAAGAAGAGAAGGAGTTTGCCTTCAGGTTTCAGCAGTACACAGGACCGATTATGGCTAAGGGGTTTGAAGATACCCTTCTTTATGGGTACAACCGGCTGATTTCCCTTAATGAAGTGGGAGGAAATCCCTATCAGTTTGGGAGCTCTCTCCAGTCTTTCCACCAGTGGAATAAAGAGCGCCAGAGGGAGCAGCCTTTTTCTCTAAACGCCTCAGCCACTCATGACACTAAGAGGGGAGAAGATGTCCGTGCCCGGATCCATGTCTTGTCTGAAATGCCGGATGAATGGGAAGAAAAAATAAAGACATGGCATCAAATAAACAGCCGGTTTAAATCCCGGGTTAAAGGCGTTCCTGCTCCGGATGACAATGACGAGTATTTTCTTTACCAGACTCTGGTGGGATCTTATCCTTTTCTGCCGCGGGATCTTTCTCAATACAAGGAGAGGATCAAGAATTATTTAGTTAAGGCAGTGCGCGAGGCCAAAGTACACACCGCGTGGATCGAACCAGACCACGAGTATGAGCAGGCTTTTATGGATTTTTTCCAGAGTATCCTGCAGCCGGGGAGTGAGTTTGTTAAAGACTTTGTTCCCTTTCAAAAGCGGATGGCTTTTTACGGGATTTTTAACTCCTTGTCTCAGGTTCTGCTTAAAATGACTCTGCCCGGAGTTCCTGATTTTTACCAGGGATGCGAATTATGGGATTTGAATCTGGTGGACCCGGATAACCGGAGGCCTGTGGATTTTAAGAGTCACAGCAGGGCTCTGCGGGAAATAAAGGCAAATAAAGAAGAGCCGGATTTTCTGGCTCAGCTCTGGAAAGACAGGGAAAGCGGTCGAATCAAGATGTATTTGATATGGAAAACTCTTCAGGTTAGAAAAAAATTCAGAGAGATTTTTGAAAAAGGGGAGTGCATTCCTTTAGAGACACAAGGCGCTCAAAAAAATCATATCATGGCTTTTGCCCGGAGATACCAAGACAACTGGGTCCTGGTTTTAACTCCCCGATTTGTTTCTGGGTTGATCAAAGAAAATAAGAGCTTAGCCCAAGCCCCTTGGGGAGATACCCGGGTTATCCTGCCTTCCAAAGCTCCTCGTGATTGGAAACTGGTCTTAACAGGAAAACCAGAAAGATTCAGCCAAGAGATAAAGGCATCCTCGATTTTCAAAACAAGCCCTGTGATGTTATGCTTAAATAAGGAGGTTTCATGAAAAGAAGAGCCAGTGGAATTCTCACCCACATCACATCTCTGCCATCCCTTTTTGGGATCGGAGATTTAGGACCCAAAGCCCATGAGTTTGTGGATTTTCTTTCCCAATGCGGACAGAGTTACTGGCAGATACTGCCCCTTAATCCCACGGATTCAGCTTATGATGACTCTCCTTATCACAGTGTGTCAGCCATGGCATCCAACCCGCTTTTGATCAGCCCGGATTGGCTGGTGAGAGATGGTTTGCTGGAAAAGGAGGACCTGGAACCCATACCGGATTTCAGTGAACACAAAGTGGATTTTTCTCTGGTGATTCCGTATAAGGAAAGATTGTTCGAAGCTGCTTTTCAGCGCTTCCAAAAAAAGAGCCCTCAGCCGGATTTTCTAAGCTTTTGCGAGCGGAATTCAGAGTGGCTTCTTGATTATGCTCTTTTTAAAGTGCTGAAGGACGAATTTTCTCAGAAAAAGTGGAGTGAATGGCCTTCTGAATTCAGAGACCGGAATGATCGGGCTTTGAAGAAATTCAGTCAAGACCAGGCAGATAAAATCAAAAAAGAAAAATTCCTCCAGTATTTGTTTATGCGCCAGTGGAACGAGCTCCAAGACTTGTGCAGGAAAAGAGATGTCCATATTATCGGCGATATTCCCATTTATGTGGATTACGACAGCGCTGATGTGTGGTCACATACTGAGTTTTTTAAGCTGGGTCGCCGAAAACAGATGGAAGTGGTGTCCGGAGTTCCCCCGGATTATTTCAGTGAAACAGGACAGCTCTGGGGTAATCCTCTGTATGATTGGGGCCAAATCCGGCGCACTGATTTCAAATGGTGGATCAGCCGTTTGGACCGGGTCCTTGAGATGTGCGATGTGGTGCGCATTGATCATTTCCGGGGATTGGTGGCTTTTTGGGAAGTTCCGGCTTCGGAGAGGACAGCGGTGAATGGAAAATGGGTGGAAGCTCCGGTCATGGATTTCTTGGAAAAGCTGAGCAATCGCTATCTTCACCTTCCCTTTATAGCTGAAGACCTGGGCATCATCACTCCGGATGTAAGGGAAGTGATGCGTCATTTCAATCTTCCGGGCATGAAAGTCCTGCTGTTTGCTTTTGGTGATGATGATCCTGATCATCCTTATCTTCCTCATAATTATAAGGAAAATTACGTGGTCTACACCGGGACCCATGATAACAACACAGTGAAAGGGTGGTTTGAAAACGAAGCCGGGGAAGATGAAAAATCACGGCTCAGCCGGTATCTCGGGAAAAAGGTTCGGCCGGAAGGAGTTAACTGGGACTTGATCCGTCTGGCCATGTCCTCTGTGGCTCATACAGTGATCATTCCCATACAGGATATCCTGGGCCTGGGTAAGGAAGCGCGGATGAACCGTCCCGCCACCAATCAGGGCAACTGGAAGTGGCGAATGACTCGCCAGCAGCTTCAAGCTGCCCCGCACACCCCATTAAAGCATCTCACCCGCCTCTACGCCCGCCTCTAAATACAGTACCGTCATACCAATTCACCTAATAATAACCAAAATATTTAGATTCGACTTTGGAAGTGACTATAATATATAATGTGAAATTAAAAAAAGTGTTTGTGAAAATGGGAACTCATAAATTAAATAATGATGAATGATAAAAGCATTGGACTTGATTTCGTAGAGAATTACAATAGTAACCAAAAGGTAAAAATTAATAAAAAAGGAGCTGACATATTTTATGAATAATACAAAAATACCCATGTTGGACTTAAAAGCCCAATATGCTGCCATCAAACCGGAAATCCGCCAGGCTGTGGATGAGGTGTTTGAATCCCAGTACTTTATCCTGGGGCCTAAAGTGGAGAAACTGGAGCGAAAAATTGCGGATTATTCAGAATCAGCTTATGCTGTGGGTGTATCTTCAGGTACGGATGCCCTTCTCATCTCCCTTATGGCTCTGGAGATCGAACCTGATGATGAAATCATCACCACCCCCTTTACTTTTTTCTCCACAGCCGGGGTGATCTCACGGCTTAATGCTATCCCTAAATTTGTGGACATAGATCCTGTGACCTATAATATGGACCCATCCAAAATAGAATCGGCCATAACCCGCCGAACCAAAGCTATTATTCCAGTCCATCTTTTTGGTCAGTGCGCGGATATGGACCCCATTCTTCAAACTGCCTCCAAACACCATATTCCGGTTATTGAGGATGCGGCCCAATCCATTGGTGCCCAGTACAAACATAAAAAAGCAGGATCCATGGGTACTTTTGGAATCTTTTCCTTCTTTCCCTCCAAAAATTTAGGCGGAGCTGGGGATGGAGGTATGGTCATAACCAAAGATTCCTCCCTCTATGACAAACTCAAAATTCTTCGGGTTCACGGCTCACGCCCCAAATACTTTCATAAAATTGTGGGTGGAAATTTCCGCCTGGATGCCCTTCAGGCAGCTGTGCTTTTGGTGAAGTTCAAATACCTGGACTCCTGGTCTGAACAGCGCTGGAAAAACGCTTCATACTACAACAAGCTCTTTTCTGAATCCGGTCTTAT